>JBEDCU010000035.1:0-3063 GCA_041176585.1 Pseudomonadota bacterium | reverse complement strand
CCAGTTCTGAAGTATGGTTTCAATATTTGAACGTATAAAATCTGCAAGACTCATGTGTTTGTCCAATTAACATTAAGATCAGCTATACATAGTGCGATGTCATATCACACACATCATACTGATCAACGCTAGAAGGATAGCGAAGCAATTATCAAAATACTAGGTTGTAGAATTGACGTGAGACAAATGAAAACTAACTGATGGGGAAATTATTCTTCAGAATGAAGAATGGAAAGAAAAATTAAGCAACAAACTAGTATCGCATCAACATATGGGGAATGCCTGCTTCCATAAATTCAGAACCTTCAGGTTTAAATCCATGGCGCAAATAAAAACCTACAGCGTAGGTTTGAGCGTGTAACACTAATGTAGTGTGACCTAGACGCTGGGCTTCATGGAGCAATGAGGTTAATAAAAATCGTCCTATTCCCGTTCCGCGCAAAGCTTTTTGAACTGCCATTCTGCCTATGTGACCATCGGGTAATAATCTGCCTGTGGCAATAGGTTGATTATCCTCACCATAAACAACAGCATGAATACTCACTTCATCTGACTCATCCCATTCCAGTTCTATGGGCACGCCCTGCTCTATGACAAAGACTTCAGTTCGCAAGCGTTGTGCATCATCACGCACACTTTCCCAATCACCTATGACGATACGCCAGTTCATGTTTTTATAGCAGCCTGACGTTCAAAAGCGAGCAAAATTGCACGCCATGACTCGGGAACGGGTTCGCTTTTCCGTATACGACTATCTGCATGCACATACATCATCTCACCAGAGACGAGCAATTGATCACCAGCATAAATCTCTAAACAAAAACGCATAGAGCTACGTCCTAATTCTGCGCACCGCACACCAATGGATAAAACATCATCAAAACGTGCTGGTGCATGATATTCAATGACAGCTTTACGTGCAAAGAGTTCTAAGCCTGCTTTTGATTGCGCTATCACATCAGGCAAAGCAGTAGCACGCCAATATTCAGTGAAAGCCACATCAAAGTAATTTAAATAATTTCCGTTAAAGACTATAGCCTGCATATCTACTTCAGACCAACGTACACGAAGTTCATGAAAAAAAGAAAAATCAGATTGTGCCATTCCAGTCTCTTTTTTATTCAGCTAAAAAACGGCGTATTGTAAGATTGACGCGATCAGGATGTTCATGCACCAACCAGTGCGATGCATCAGCCCAACGCTCTATACGTACGTCATCTATTAGTTTTTCTAAACCGTCGATAAGAACAGGTAATAAAGCACGATCACGTTCACCCCAAATTACGCGTACTGGTATCTTGCAACGCAAATCCTCAGGATTAAGCACTAATTTTTCTGCACCAGGATTTTCCTTGGTAGCTGGATGCATAGGCGAAGCACGATAATAATTCACGCCGCCAGTAAGCCCTTTAGACCAACAAGCATGATATTGCTTACGTAACTCAGTAGTAAACCAAGCCGGTTGCGGATCGCTCATCCCCACAAAGAGTTTTTCCATCAATGCAAAGTCATCTTTAGCCAAAGCTTGTTCCGAACCTGTAGCACGCAACCAATTCATATATTCACTTGCTTCTTTTTGTGCTTGGTCATGCACTAAAGCCTGCGCAAATAAATAAGGATGTGGTGAATTTAAGATGATAAGTTTGCTCAATAGCGTAGGTTGAGCGATGGCGATATTCCATGCAATCGCACCACCCCAATCATGTGCAACTAATATGCACTGCTCATACCCTAGATGCGTGATCAGACTTTGTATATCTTGCGCAATGAGTCGCGGCTTATAGGAAGCAGCATCGTCTGGCATATCGGATAAATTAAAGCCACGTAAGTCAGGTGCGACCGCAAAATAATCTTGACCAAATTCTTTTAATTGTGATTCCCAAGCAAACCAAAATTCAGGAAAGCCATGTAAAAATAAAAGTAGCGGTTTAGTTTTTTCCCCTACACTTGCGTAATGTAGTTTTACGCCATGTGGAAGTTGCGCAAATTGTCCCGCTTGTATGCTTACCGTCATGATGACTATCCCTTAATCCCAGCTTTAAGTTTTTCACGTACATGCGGTGCTGCAGCATAAGGATCGCCAGGATTTTTTCCTGTGATGATCTCTTCCATACGACTTTGCACATTCCCTAAGGCAGCAGGATGGGAGTAAATATAAAACTGATTATCTTTAATCGCTGCAAAAGTGCGCTCTGCAACTTCGGCTGCACTCACTTTGCCAGATGCCACGGCTTTATCAAGTACCACTTGCGATGCAACTTGACTCGCAGTGGGAGCAACATTGTTTTTTACATCATCCGGTCTATGTAAATGCGACTGACTAATTCCGGTTTGTACAAAATAAGGACACAACACAGAAGCACCTATGGGTGCATCAACTAAACTTAAATCATGATAAAGACTCTCGGAGAGCGACACCACAGCATGTTTAGATACGTTGTACACACCCATAGTCGGAGGATTTAACAAACCTGCCATAGAGGCTGTATTAACAATGTGTCCTTCATAGTGTGGATCTTTTTTTGCAGATTCCAACATCAAAGGTGTAAAAACACGTACGCCATGAATCACACCCCATAGATTCACACCTAATACCCATTCCCAGTCAGCTTGTGAACTTTCCCAAACTAATCCACCTGCACCTACACCTGCATTATTAAACACCAGATGAATAGCACCGAAACGCTGCATCGCTGCTTGAGCTAAAGCTTCAACTTGTTCACCTTTACGTACATCACAAGGCATAGCTAATACTTGTGCGCCTTGTTGTTCTAGTTCTTTTGCGAATGCAGTTAAAGGCTCTTGCTGTACATCGGCTAACACCACATGCATACCTAGCTTAGTAGCGATAAGAGCAAATTCGCGACCAAAGCCACTAGCTGCTCCGGTGATAACTGCAACGCGGTTTTCAAAATTTTTCATAATATTTAAATCAGCTTCACTAACTGCTTACCGAAATTTTTACCTCTTAACAAACCTAGAAATGCTTCAGGCGCTTTAGCTAAACCATCTGCAATCGTTTCGCGATATTTAATTTTTCCGGTTGCAACCAGAGTACCTGTT
>JBEDCU010000034.1:0-11567 GCA_041176585.1 Pseudomonadota bacterium | reverse complement strand
TTGCTACACTCTGCGCACTTCTACATCCCGCCAGTGCCATGTCTGAATCCCCTTTTTCCTTGCAATGCATTTCACTCAATAAAGCCTATGGCCAGCGCCATGTTCTTAAGAATGTAGAGTTATCGGTCGCGTCCGGTGAATATGTGGCCATTATGGGCGACTCAGGCGTCGGTAAATCCAGTTTATTGAATCTAATCGCAGGCTTAGATAAACCCAATAGCGGAAAAATCTGTATAGATGGCGTAGATATCAGTGCTTTAAATGACGAGGCTGCCACTTTATTAAGACGTGAAAAATGTGGGTTTATTTTTCAGGCATTCCATTTATTGCCGCATCTGACTTTATTACAAAACATTGCTCTTCCCTTAGTGTTAAATCACCTTCCTCTGGGTAGGGCGCAGCAACTGTTATCTGCAGTAGGTTTACAAGATAGAGGTGATGATTTCCCGCGCCAATTATCAGGCGGAGAAATGCAAAGGATTGCTATAGCCCGTGCTTTAGTGCATCAACCTAGATTGCTACTGGCAGATGAACCGACCGGTAATTTAGATCCTGATACTGCACAAGATATTTTGCAATTATTAAAGCGGGAAATACGGGCAACAAATGCGTCTGCTATTTTAGTTACGCATTCTGCATTAGCTGCTGCGACTGCAGATCGTGTACTTTTATTATCACGTGATGGCTTAACAGACATTACAGGTAATAAAGAATTTGCATCATGCAAATAACACTTATTCGCTGGTTGTTATGGAGTGAGTGGCGTGCTCACCCAGTGCGCTTACTACTTGCGCTGTGTGCGATTGCACTCGGTATTGCGCTAGGCTTTGGCATACATTTAATTAATGCTGCAGCTTTTAATGAGTTTTCTTCCGCTGCCAGAAGTTTATCGGGTAGTGCTGATCTTCATATCCGCGCTAGGAGTGCTCTCTTTCCTGAATCCGTTTATCTTTCTCTTGCACAAATGCCTGACGTTGCAGTGGCAAGTCCCGTATTAGAAATCGAGGCGATCGTCCCTGGTAAATCATCCCCTTTAAAAATTCTAGGCTTAGACAGCTTTCAAGCTGCAAACATCACACCTGATTTACTCGCGCTACCGGATGAACGACAACCATTTGCTGGTTTAATGGCGGATACACTTTTTCTATCCCCTGCTGCGATGCAATGGCTGAATGTAAAAATTGGAGATGAAATCACTTTACGCTCTAGTACGACCTTACTTCATCTACAAGTTGCGGGAGTATTGCAGTTTGCACGTGCAGGACAACGACTCGCCGTCATGGATATCGCTGGTGCGCAATGGCACTTTGGCAAAGTTGGTCAATTGTCTCGTGTCGATATCAAGCTTGCTCCCGGTGTGGCAGCAGATGGTTGGACTAACAGAGTACTGGCTCAATTAGGTGACACACTAGTAGCAGTCGCTGCCAGTGATCAAGAACAACGTACTGCATCACTATCACGTGCTTATCGTGTGAATTTAAATGTCTTAGCAATGGTTGCACTCTTTACAGGTGCTTTCTTAGTATTTTCTACCCAAGCTTTATCTGTATTACGCAGACGATCGCAATTTGCATTATGTCGTGTCATAGGTATGACGCAAAATCAATTGATGAGACAAATTCTGTTAGAAGGATGTGTAATCGGTGTGTTGGGCTCACTGTTAGGTTTAGCTCTAGGCATACTCATGGCTAGTACTGCGCTTAATTTATTAGGCGGTGATTTAGGCGGTGGTTACTTCCCTGGCGTACAACCACAATTGGAATTTGATGGTCTCGCTGCGTTTCTATTTTTGTTGGGTGGCGTGATTGTCGCTTTACTAGGCACACTAGCTCCAGCTATTGAAGCAACGCGTGCTCATCCAGCAGCTTCATTAAAAGCTGGTAGCGAAGATCAGGCATTACTGTCGCTGAATAAGCCATGGTTAGCATTGCTGAGTATCTTAGTTGGCGCCTTACTGACACAAGCTCCACCCATATCGAATTTACCGCTTGCGGCCTATCTTGCTATCGTTTTTCTATTGATAGGATCGATTGCACTCATGCCTCAACTTGCTGCTACTGTCTTTAAATTGTTAGCACGTCGATGGCTGGGTGTGATGACAGGTCTTGCACTCACACGATTAGCGAATGCGCCTAGTCAGGCTTCAATTGCACTCTCTGGTGTCTTAGTCAGTTTTTCACTCATGGTTGCAATGGCTATTATGGTATCGAGCTTTCGCACTTCAGTTGATACATGGTTACAGCAATTATTGTCCGCAGATATGTATGTACGCACTGTGAGTGGTGGTGAACAAAGTGTATTGCAAGTCCATGAACAAGAAAAAATATCTAGCTTGCCTAACTTAAGTCGCACAGAAAAAACACGACATTTTTCGCTGTTACTTGATCCAACCAAACCTGCCGTTGCTGTTATTGCACGCTCTATCAATCAACAATCGATAGAGCGTAGCTTGCCTTTAATCGAGTCTGCTTTATCTGATATGCAGTATCCGATTTGGATTTCTGAAGCGATGGTGGATTTATATGGATGGAAAAAAGCACAAGTCGTTCAACTTCCTTTAGCTGGGAAGTTGCATGCTTTTACTGTTGCGGGTGTCTGGCGCGACTATGCAAGACAATCTGGATCCATTCAAATGCGCTTAGATGATTATCAGAATTTAACGGGTGATAAGACAATTAATGATATGTCGCTGTGGATTGCCTCCTCCAGCAATGCGACTGAAGTGCGCAAGCAGCTACAAGCATTGTCCTTTAGCACTGCACTAGAATTTGCAGAGCCCGGCGAAATTCAGCAAATTAGTATGAAAATATTTGATCGTAGTTTTGCTATTACCTATGTCTTAGAAGCCGTCGCTATCATCATTGGTTTATTTGGTGTTGCAGCTAGTTTTTCATCACAAACACTAGCACGCGCTAAAGAGTTTGGTATGCTGCGTCACCTAGGCGTCACGCGCCAACAAATTCTTTTCTTGTTAGCTGGTGAAGGTGCTCTTTTAACCAGTATGGCTATTTTAGTTGGGTCACTACTAGGACTTTGCATCAGCCTAATTTTAATTTTTATCGTGAATCCACAATCCTTCCATTGGACTATGCAACTACATATTCCATGGAATTTATTACTCGCTACAGCAAGTATTCTATTTATCTCTGCTGCACTTACTGCGTTGATATCAGGGCGATTTGCTATTTCAGGTAGTGCCTTACGCGCGGTGAAGGAGGATTGGTGAAACAGCGGTTGCAACAATATCTGTACTGGATCGTATGTATTTTTTTAATAGGTCCACTTTCATCACAAGCCAGAGCACCTGTATTTGCTAAGGTGCTGCCGCATCACACATTACAGTTCCCGCAAGATAGAGGTGCACATCCAGATTTTCGTACTGAATGGTGGTATGTCACCGGGTGGTTACAAACACCAGATCATCAAACGCTAGGTTTTCAGGTCACTTTTTTTCGCTCGGCGACTTTGCATGATAGGGATAATCCTAGTCAATTCGCACCTCAGCAATTAATAATTGCGCATGCTGCTATTTCGGATACGAACAAAGGTAAATTACAGCATGATCAAAAAATTGCACGTGCTTATCCTAGTATTGCAGAAGCTAAAGTCGGCGATACCAATCTCAAGCTACATCAATGGAATCTTAAGCGCGAAAAAAATGGTATCTATCAAATACAAATACCAGCCCGTGAGTTTGATTTAACACTGAGCTTACAGCCCACACAAGCTATGCTGCTACAAGGTGATCAAGGCTATTCCCGTAAAGGTCCCAAGCCAGAGCAAGCTAGTTACTATTACAGTGAACCACATCTCGCAGTGAGCGGTAGCCTACAATCTGGCAATAAAAAAATCGCTGTTAACGGACAAGCTTGGTTAGATCATGAATGGTCTAGTACCGTATTAGACCCTCTTGCAGTCGGTTGGGATTGGACTGGTATTAATCTCGATGATGGTTCTGCTTTAATGGCTTTCCGTATACGGAAAAAAGATGGTGGCATTTTGTGGCAACATGCCGCACTGCGTGATGCACAAGGTAAGCTTAAGCACTTTGTAGATAAAGAAATACGTTTTACACCGCTACGCACATGGACTTCACCGCGTACGCAAGCACGTTATCCCGTTGCACTGCAATTACAACTAGGAACGAGCACATGGGATCTCATTCCTTTGCAAGATGATCAAGAACTTGATGCACGACGTACTACTGGCTCGGTGTATTGGGAAGGTGGTATACGTGTAGAGCGCGATAAAAAGCCAGTAGGAAAAGGCTATTTAGAAATGACAGGCTATGTTAAACCACTCAAATTATGAACACAAAAACTGAACGACCAAAAGCAAAAAGCGGATTAAAAACACTAGCAGCATTACTGCCTTTTCTCTCGCCTTATAAAAAACAATTTTTCTATGCAACGATTGCCCTAGTCATTGCTGCTGCCTCCACACTCACTATTCCGTATGGATTTCGTCAGTTAATTGATTTAGGTTTCACTGCTGGCAATCCCGATCATGCAAGTCATGTGAATTATTATTTTCTGGGATTGTTTGGTGTGTCTTGTGTATTAGCCATCTCTACAGCAGCACGTTTTTACACTGTGTCATGGTTAGGTGAGCGTGTGACAGCAGATATACGTAGTGCAGTGTATGCCCATGTGGTTCAACAAAGCCCGCAGTTTTTTGAAACAACACAAAGCGGTGAAGTCCTCTCTCGCTTAACCACTGACACCACATTAATTCAAACCGTGGTTGGTACCAGTATCTCTATGGCTTTACGCAACATACTGCTCTTAATTGGTGGTTTGTTGATGATGTTGATCACGAGTGTAAAACTGACTTCTATCATCATCGTGATGCTACTTGCTGTATTGGTTCCTATTATTATTTTTGCGCGTCGTGTCAGAAAACTTTCGCGCGCTTCGCAAGACAGAATTGCTGATGCCTCAGGTTTAGCAGGTGAGATTTTAAATGCTGTAACAATAGTTCAAGCTTATACCCACGAAAAAATTGAAGCACTACGTTTTGGTAGAGCAGTCGAGCAAGCTTTTACTACTGCGATTAATCGTATACGCGCCCGTTCTATTTTGACGGTGATGGCCATACTCATGATTTTTGGCGCTATTGTATTTGTGCTGTGGCTAGGCGCACATGCTGTGATGGATGGCGGCATGAGTGGAGGTGAGTTGAGTCAATTTATTTTATATGCAGCGATAGTGACCGGTGCTGTCGGTGCATTATCTGAAGTGATAGGTGATGCACAGCGCGCTGCAGGTGCTAGTGAACGTTTGATGGAGTTGTTAGCAGAACGTTCACCCATTACCTCGCCTTTGCATCCTGTCGCTTTACCAGTGTTGGCAAAACAAGGTGCTGCTCTACAAATGCGTGATGTGTTTTTTAATTATCCATCACGACCAGATACTTCTGCCTTATCAGCACTATCGCTTGATATCGCTCCTGGTGAAACAATCGCTATCGTAGGACCTTCGGGCGCAGGTAAGACGACGCTATTTCAATTGCTATTGCGTTTTTATGATCCACAAGCAGGCAGCATCACCTTAGATAGCGTGAATATTAAAGAACTCGATCTCCACACTTTGCGTAACACCATAGGTATCGTGCCACAAGATACGGTGATCTTTTCTGCAAATGCGATGGAAAATATTCGTTATGGCAAACCTGACGCAACGGATGAAGAAGTGATGGCTGCTGCCACATTAGCAGCAGCGCATGAATTTATTGAACGCTTACCTGAAGGTTATCAATCATTTTTAGGTGAACGCGGTGTCAGGCTCTCAGGTGGTCAGCGTCAACGTATTGCGATTGCACGTGCTTTACTTAAAAATCCTCCCCTACTTTTACTCGATGAAGCGACCAGTGCACTAGATGCTGAATCTGAACGTTTAGTGCAGCATGCTTTAGAAGCTGCGATGGCAGGACGAACCACTTTAGTCATTGCGCATAGACTCGCTACGGTGCAACGGGTAGATCGCATTCTTGTTTTAGATCAGGGTCGCGTAGTGGAATCGGGCACGCATCATGACTTAGTTGCGCAGAATGGTTTATACGCCAGTCTGGCGGCTTTACAGTTCAATTCATAAATTAATGTTTTCATAACGTCGTTCTGAATGAATCTAAATTAAGGAGCAAGCAGGGTAAAATAGCGGCTTATTTCCTGCTTGATCCCATGCGCCCTTATCTCGACTTTATGCGCCATGTCTATGAACATGGCACCACCAAAACCGATCGTACCGGTACCGGCACACGTTCTGTCTTTGGTTATCAAATGCGGTTTGACTTAGCCGAGGGTTTTCCTCTGGTCACCACAAAAAAACTGCATTTAAAATCGATTATTCATGAACTGATTTGGTTTTTAGCCGGCTCTACCAATATCAAATACCTAAAAGATAACGGCGTCTCTATCTGGGATGAATGGGCCGATGCAAATGGTGATTTAGGGCCAGTCTATGGTTCGCAATGGCGTTCTTGGCCTGCACCCGATGGCAGTCATATCGATCAGATTGCTCAACTCGTCGAGCAGATTAAAACTAATCCCGATTCACGACGCTTAATTGTCTCTGCTTGGAATGTGTCCGATATTCCGCGCATGAAGCTGCCACCCTGCCATGCATTTTTCCAATTCTATGTCGCTGACGGCAAACTCTCTTGCCAGTTGTATCAGCGTAGTGCTGATATTTTTTTAGGCGTGCCTTTCAACATTGCATCCTACGCACTGCTCACGCATATGATGGCAGAACAAACCGGTTTATCTGTTGGTGAATTCATTTGGACTGGTGGTGATTGTCATTTGTATTCGAATCATTTGGAACAAGTGCGTGAACAGTTATCACGCAACACCCTGCCCTTACCTAAGTTACACCTCAAGCGTAAGCCTGCATCGATTTTTGATTATCATTTTGACGATATAGAAATCATAGGCTATGAATCTCATGCAGCAATTAAAGCGCCAGTCGCAGTGTAAAGACCAACATCATGTCAGATAGCTTAACGCTTGTTGTTGCCACTGACCGTAAAGGTGGGATAGGGATTAACAATACCCTGCCTTGGCGTTTACCTGAAGACCTCGCTTTTTTTAAGCGCACGACCACTGGTCACACAATTGTCATGGGACGTAAGACTTTTGATTCCATAGGCAGACCCTTACCTAATCGCCGTAATATTGTTGTCACACGCAATCCTGATTGGCAGCATGCAGGCGTTGAAGCAGTGCTCTCACTGGATGCCGCCATTACACTAGCAGGTGAGGGTGAATGTTTTGTGATTGGTGGCGCACAAATCTATACCTCTGCCTTGCCACTCGCTATGCGTCTTATCATTACTGAGATTGATGCTGAGTTCGACTGTGATGCCTATTTCCCTGCCTTTGATAAAAGTCAGTGGGTAGCCCACTCACGCGAAGTCCATCATTCAGAGAGCAACGGCTTTGATTACGCTTTTGCTATCTATCAGCGCAAGTAATTGCTTTTTTAGCTGTAGTTTCTCCCCCACGCTGCCCGCTTATCTGAGAAAATCCCGCATTCGCTTTTTTGACCCTTGCCGTCATCCGGAGAACCCATGAAATTCCGCTTCCCCATCGTTATTATTGATGAAGATTTTCGCTCTGAAAACACTTCAGGTTTAGGCATACGAGCACTCGCTGATGCTATGGAAGAAGAAGGGATGGAAGTGTTGGGTGTGACTAGCTATGTCGACCTATCGCAGTTTGCACAACAACAGTCGCGTGCTTCTGCATTCATACTCTCGATTGATGATGAAGAATTTGGTGGCGGCTCACCAGAAGAAACCGAGTTCGCACTAAAGTCATTACGCGCATTCGTAGAAGAGATACGCTATAAGAATGCGGATATCCCTCTTTATCTTTATGGTGAAACTCGTACCTCACGTCATATCCCGAATGACATTCTGCGTGAACTACATGGCTTCATCCATATGTTTGAAGACACACCAGAATTCGTAGCGCGCCATATTATTCGTGAAGCACGCGCTTATCTTGATGGTCTCTCTCCACCCTTCTTTCGCGCTTTAGTGCATTACGCACAAGATGGTTCTTATTCATGGCATTGCCCTGGTCATTCAGGTGGTGTCGCTTTTCTTAAATCTCCAATCGGGCAAATGTTTCATCAATTTTTTGGTGAGAATATGTTGCGTGCCGATGTATGTAATGCGGTAGAAGAATTAGGTCAGTTGCTTGATCACACAGGTCCAGTTGCTGCTTCTGAACGCAATGCTGCACGTATCTTTAATGCAGATCATTGCTACTTTGTGACCAATGGTACTTCGACTTCTAACAAAATGGTGTGGCACTCCACTGTTGCACCAGGTGACATCGTGGTAGTGGATCGTAACTGTCATAAGTCTGTGCTGCATTCCATCATTATGTGTGGCGCTATTCCTGTGTTCCTCATGCCTACGCGTAATCACTTAGGCATCATCGGTCCGATTCCTCTCGAAGAATTCAAGATGGAAAACATCATGAAAAAAATCGAGGCCAATCCTTTTGCACGTGAAGCAAAAAATAAAAAACCACGCATACTCACCATCACCCAATCTACTTACGATGGTGTGATTTATAACGTAGAAACGATTAAGTCCATGCTAGATGGTGAAATCGATACACTGCATTTTGATGAAGCTTGGTTACCGCATGCTAGCTTCCATGATTTTTATAAAGACATGCATGCTATTGGTAAAGACCGACCACGTGCGAAAAAATCCATGATTTTTTCTACACAATCAACACACAAACTTTTAGCAGGTTTATCGCAAGCTTCACAAATTCTGGTTCATGAATCTGAAACAGTGCAACTCGATCGTGACAGTTTTAATGAAGCGTATCTGATGCATATTTCAACATCACCGCAATACGCCATTATCGCTTCATGCGATATCGCGGCTGCCATGATGGAGCCACCTGGTGGCACGGCGCTAGTAGAAGAAAGTATTTTAGAAGCACTAGATTTTCGTCGCGCCATGAAAAAAGTAGATCAAGAATGGGGCAAAGATTGGTGGTTCCAAGTTTGGGGTCCAGAGAATTTCTGTGAAGAAGGCATAGGTTCACGCGAAGACTGGATGATTAATGGTAAAGACGAGTGGCATGGCTTTGGGAAAATTGAATCGGGCTTTAATATGCTCGACCCTATTAAAGCGACGATTGTTACACCCGGTCTTTCACTTGATGGTGTGTTTAGCGATACCGGCATTCCTGCTTCTATCGTCACAAAATATTTAGCTGAGCATGGGGTTATTGTTGAGAAGGCTGGTTTGTATTCCTTCTTCATCATGTTCACTATCGGCATTACCAAAGGTCGTTGGAATACGCTGCTGACTGCATTACAGCAGTTTAAAGATGACTACGATAAGAACCAACCTTTGTGGCGCATCTTGCCTGAATTTGCAGTCGCTAATCCGCAATATGAACGTACTGGCTTGCGTGATCTCTGCCAGCAAATTCATACTATGTATCAATCGCATGATGTCGCACGTTTGACTACTGAAATGTATTTATCCGATATGCAGCCTGCTATGAAACCTTCGGATGCATTTGCAAAAATGGCGCACAGAGAAATTGATCGTGTCGCCATTGATGAACTCGAAGGCCGTGTGACTGCTATCTTACTCACGCCTTATCCACCCGGCATTCCTTTATTAATTCCAGGTGAACGTTTTAATAAAACGATTGTGGATTACTTGCGTTTTGCACGTGACTTCAATGAGAAGTTCCCAGGTTTTGAAACCGATGTACATGGACTAGTAAAAACCGTAGTGAATGGCGTTAAAGGTTATTACGTGGATTGCGTTAAGCAATAGTGTTGTCAGTATTTTCAGGCAATAAAAAAGGGAGACTGCAGTCTCCCTTTTTTTATGTTGAACTTAAATTTATGTCTTAGGCAGAGTAACGCCGCGTTGTCCTTGATATTTTCCACCTCTATCTTTGTAAGAGGTTTCACATACCTCATCGCTCTCAAAGAACAAGACTTGTGCACATCCCTCTCTAGCATAAATTTTTGCAGGTAGTGGTGTGGTGTTGGAAAACTCTAAAGTGACATAACCTTCCCATTCAGGCTCAAATGGCGTGACATTTACAATAATGCCGCAACGCGCATAAGTCGATTTACCCAAACAAATCGTCAGCACACTGCGCGGAATACGAAAATATTCAATGGTGCGCGCCAAAGCAAAAGAGTTAGGAGGAATTATGCAGACATCACTCTTCACATCAACGAAAGAATTTTCATCGAAATTTTTAGGATCAACAATGGTGCTATTGATGTTGGTGAAAATTTTAAATTCATCCGCACAGCGTATGTCATAACCATAGGATGAAGTGCCATAGGATACGATTTTATGTCCATTTGCTTCACGTACCTGACCGGGCTCGAAAGGCTCGATCATGCCCGTTTGTTCAGCCATACGGCGTATCCATTTGTCAGATTTTATAGTCATGTTAGCAAGTCAATGATATTCAAAAATTTAGGTGAAACTTCAGTAAGACTGTAATTTTACGACAATCTCTCGTTTTTAATGCATCTCCTATTTAACGCTGCATCGCTTCCCACATTTTTTGTAAGCGCTTGGCAGAGACTGGCATCGGTGTCTTCAATTCTTGTGCAAATAGTGAGACTCGCAGTTCTTCTAACATCCAACGATATTCCTGCATTTTTGGATCACGCGCAGCATGTGTTTTAGCTGCTCGTTGCCATAACATGGCAGCTTGCTGCCACTCAGCCATCAGCCTTGTATCACGCACAGGATCAGCTCTCCACTTATCTAATCTAACTTGCATGGCTTTTAAATAACGAGGGAAATGCGCAAGTTGCGTATGCTCTGTCTCCAACACAAAACGTGCTCCGATTAATTGCTGTAACTGCATGTGCATATCTGCTTGCACTTGTGGTGCTGATTTAATTGCCTGTAGTTTTTTGGGAAGACCATGAAACTCCGCAAGAATTTGTCCTACCAATCTAGCGATCTCGTTCACTAATAAATTCAAACGCGCCTTGCCTTCATCGCGGCGTGTATTAAATTCTCCTGAATTTTTAGGTAAAGGCTCTTGTAAACATGCGCGCGTTAAACCGGCTTGAATGATTTGATCACGCAACTCTTCTTGCGAGCCCAATGACATGAACTGCATGCCCATTTGCTGTAACCCAGGGACATTTTTTTCTAGATACTTAAGTTGTTCTTTAAGCTGCAAAGCAAACAAGCGTCGTAAACCATGCACATGCAAAATAGCGGCTTCACTAGGATCATCAAATACTTCTAGATCACAGTGCGTGACACGATCGACTAAAGCGGGATATCCAATTAAAGTTTGTTTGCCCTGTTGGATTTCTAATAACTCAGGTAACTCACCAAATGACCATGTGGTGAGTTGTTGATAGGCGGCGTTATTGATGACGCTACCTGATTGTTTTTTTGCTGATGATGTCGAGCTTGTTGATGATGTTAATTCGTCGTTTATATTTTTCTTTGTTTGATGGTCATCTGCTTGCTCATTAGCTTGTTCACTAACTGACGCATTCTGCTCTGCTAATTTTTGAAACTGCTCTCTTGCT
>JBEDCU010000033.1:0-13751 GCA_041176585.1 Pseudomonadota bacterium | reverse complement strand
GTTATATGGACGCCCTGTATCAGTAAACGTCCAAGCACCGCCCGCTAGCATAGTGATTACAGAAGACTGATTGCCAGAATTGACAGCGCCATTAGTATTGATATTAGAATTTGCTATTGCTATCGTCGCAGCCCTCGATTCAAAACTAATATCTGCACCAGCTGAAATGCTTGCATTGTTCATCGTGATAGAACCAGCGGTTCCACCTATGATTTCGGAAGAACTAATTAACTGCGAATTAGATAAATTAATGTACGAACTACTATTAGCATTAAAAGGAGCAAAGGATTTGAGTAAGGAATTAGCTGTGACATCAATACCACCGTTCTCTGCATTCAATTTTAAAGTGCCAACAGTAATATTCGCACTAGCTATATTGATATGTCGATTAGCATGCAAAGACAAACTTGATGTAGTTGACCCACTAATCACTGTGCCAGCCAAAATATTTATATCACCTCCATCACTGACCGGACCACTACCAGTGGAAATAACCACCTGAGTACCACTAGCTAACGCACTTGAAATAACGGAAGCATTTAAGTTGGTGGCGTTGGTGGGGAAGAATATTGGATTGGCTGTAAGGTCAGTGGTGGTCGTAGTTCCACCTGAAGGACTAATATTGATATTAAACGGATCCAACAACCACTCACCACTCAAGCCTCTGGTCGCACTCGCATCAACTCGAATTCCAGTCGTACCCAGCACATAACCCGAGGTCTCTATACGTCCACCATTACCTGCTGTGACGCCACCTCTTGCATTCAAAATACCTGAAACATTTGTGATTGATTGTTTGTTATGTATGTCAGACCAAATTGCAATCTCACCACCGTTGCCTTTGTTAATTGCGCTTGCATCTAACACTGCATTTGTTCCCACTTGTGTAGTTAATGCAGCAGTGCGTCCTGCAAGACCACTACCCTGCCAACCACCACCGACATGAATTACACCACCACCTGCATCACCACGTGCATCAAGTAATGCGTTGTTTGCGACAGTAATATCTTTGCCAAATACTTTGATAGCACCACCAGTTTCACCTGCTTGTAATCCAGTCGCGGCTAAGGATCCACTCACCGTAACTGAGCCTGCAGATCCACCATCTAAAATAATTTCACCATTCACGAGTCTTACACTCGTTGCATCAACAACACCACTGACATTAATCACACTATGCATGACATCAGTTGCAGTGCGAGCAGTCATCATGACTTTGCCGCCTTGTGCTGTGATGCGTCCTGAATTTTCTATGCTGGCTTTACCATCAGTAGGTAATGTCGCAACTGGTGTGTTAATAGCGAAGCTAAGTAATTTGTCACCGACTAAATCCAGTGTCATAGCTTGACCTGAACCAAGCAAAACAGAACCTAACTTAGCTTCAATCACACCTTCATTATTGATTTGCTTGCCAGATAAAACGACGTAACCATTTTCTGCTGATTTTATGGTTCCAGCATTAACGATACGGCCATTCGTGTTTGAAGTTGCATCAAAACGGTAACGACCGTTGATGAAATCATTATTGTTGATGTCGAGTGTGGAGGCTAAAAAACTAGCTGTGTTAATCGATCCACCATTGCCTATCATGACACCACTAGGATTCAACAACCAGACTTGACCATTAGCGAGTAAGTTGCCATCAATTTGTGATGCTTGTGTTCCCGTGACACGATTGAGCATCATGGAAGAAGCACTAGGTTGTACAAACTGTACTGTGCTTCCGCTAGGAATAGAAAACTGACGCCAATCGATGATGGCTTTATTCGATTGCTGCGTAATGACAGCGTGATTTGTATTCGACAGATCGATGGTCGCAGTACCACTACGCACAGTGGGATCTTGCAATGCTTGCGCAACCACACTAGGAGCCACACCTGCAAACATCAATGCAATTGCTGTCGAGAGTCGCAGGCTAGCTAAGCTTTGCAGCATGGATTTTTTATAATTGGCAGCGGATTGTGAATTGATTGTTTGCGAATTACTGGTTAAAGAATGACAACCAGAAATCAAACATCCTTCTACTATCGATGAAACAGGTGCGTTAGATACCGTTGCAGGTGCTCCTATGCCCTTCGCTGTTTCAGGCGCAATCATCCAATCTGATCGACTTGACGACCAAACCAACCTAAAGCGCTCATTGGCTTTTGCCATCTTCACTCCCTCATTACCGCAATAAATGAAATGCCTGCAACACTTATAAAAGTTGCAACTATGCAGCATTTCTAATTAGAAATAGCATTCATTGTGAGGATGTAAGTATGTTGCCGTCAAGGAAAAGTATCCCTATTTTTTGCGTCACTAAATCTAGACACACAGAGTGAGAAATTAAGAAATAGTAGCTCTCCTTTTTTTTAAAAATTGAGGATAAGAATCAAACTGAAATATTTTCTAATCGACAAGTATTGACACCACCAGACCTGCGCTCTACTCTCAAACTTGCAGTAAGGAAATTAAATGGGCTGGTTTTTAAGCCATCTCAAGAATAAATAATCAAAACTTGGAGGAATACATGGCACGCGTCACATTTGATTTCAGCGGTACCACCACCGTAGTTACTGGCGGAGCCAGTGGTATAGGCTTTACTTGTGCAGAATTGATTGCCCGTTGTGGTGGCAACATCATTATTTCAGCTAGCCGCAGTCCTGAGAAAACTGAGAAAGCAATAGCGCAATTACAAAAAGTAAACAGCAAAATTACAGTTCATTCATTTCCTTGCGAAGTTGGTGCAGAAGAGTCGGTTAAGGGATTTTTTGCAGCGATCAAACAAGCAGGTATACGCGTAGATTATTTAATTCATAGCGCAGGCATTTCACCGAATACGGAATTTTTAGATCAGACCGCTAAAGAATGGGATATGGTTTACAACACCAATACCACAGGTGCATTTCTAGTCACGAAATATGCTGCGTTATCGATGAAAGATAATCCGACTATGGATGAGTTTCGCGGCAAGATTGTATTGATCACCTCGACCAATGGCATCAACAGCCAAGATCCAGTGTCCGCTCACTATGATTCTTCTAAAGCAGCAGGGAATATGTTGGTGCGAACCGCTGCTGAGCATTTATCAGAACATCAAATTTGTGTAAATGCCTTAGCACCAGGTTGGATAGAAACTGCGCTCAACAATACCTTGCCACCAGATGTGCGCGAAAAAGAAACCGCAAAGATTTGGATGCGCCGTTGGGCAAAACCAGAAGAGATGGCAGCATGCGCAGCGCATATCTTGACCATGCCGTATTACATGGGGCAAGTGTTAATGGCCGATGGTGGATATAGATAAATTTAAGGGGAATGTGTAGGGTGCAATGCACCGTAAGGATTTTGTGTATTCCATGCGGCGCAATACATTGCGCCCTACCACGACCAACATTTAATAGGATTTGTAGGGCCGATTAGCGTAGCGTAATCGGCCGTATAACTTGGATTACGTACGAATACGCTACGCTATTCGTACCTACAAAAAATCAATTCAACTATTAAGCATCTAACGCTAATGCAGTACCCGACTTAGGTACTGCAACGCAAGCAAGACAACAACCCTTCTCTACGTCAAAGCCTGGTTTGCCCGATGGATAATCAACTTCACCAGAACGCACAGTGGTGACACATGATCCACAATTACCGGCACGGCAACCTGAATCAATTTTGATTCCATTCGCTTCAGCCAATTCCAAAATTGAACTTGATGCACTGGTCCAGTTGACGGAACGATTCGAGTTCACGAACTTCACTTCGAGTGCAGGACCATCTGCAGCTGGAGCCGCAGCAGGATTAGCGACTTTCTTCACCGTTGCAGGACCAAATGCTTCGTAATGAATACGGCTATCTGGCACGCCCCACTCTTGCAGTCCTTTGGTAATCGACTCCATCATGGGTGGCGGTCCGCAGGTATAGAAATCAAAGTTATTGACACCAAGGTGGCGTTTAAATAAATCAACGCTGACACGCTCACCAAACTGATAATCTTTACCTTGCTCTTCACCTTCAACTGCATCGGAATAACACACATTGATGTGTATGTTCGGATGGTCTTGCGCAATTTGATTCAATAATTCTTTATGCATGTGCTCACTACCATTACGCACACCATAGAAGAAATGCGCTTCACGCTTAATCGGTAGCGAGATTAAATAATTCACCATACTCAGCATTGGTGTCACACCGATACCACCACCAATTAACACCATAGGTGATTGCGCTTCTACATCAATATGGAAATTACCGCTAGGCGCTTTCACATCCAGAATATCGCCTTCATTCACATTACTATGAAAGTGATTTGAACTCACACCCGGTGGCAGTTCTGGTGATTTAGGTGGCGGTGGTACACGCTTAATCGTCACACGGTAGTACTGCGGGTTAGGACTATCCGAGAGTGAGTAGCAACGTGTCACTTCTTTCGGTTGACCTGGTACCTTTAATTTAAATGTTAAATACTGACCTGGTAAGAAAGCAGGTAGTTCGCGACCATCATGCGGTTCTAAATAAAAAGAGCAGCAGTCGCCCTTCTCCATGATCTTTTTCGCGACACGAAATTTACGAAATCCTGACCAAGCAGCTGCGCCTTTATCATTCGCTGCTTTGCTAACTGGATTAGCCATCATATCGATGCGTGCTTTGAACAATGCATTTTCATGTTCAAAGATTTGATCCACATGCGCCTGACGTTGCAGCAAACCTTTAGTTAGCAAAACGAGATACGCGAGTATGGTCAACGTACCCAAGAGCGCTATGGAATGTAATAGTGTCGCCATCATAAAATTTTCTCCACTTAGAATTTGCGTCTAAGCTCAAAACGCAGACCAGCTAAATTACGATTATTTTCTCTATCCGCAAGAATTGCATCAGTACGGAATATCCATGATTGATCTAATGGGAATTGATAACGCATGCCCCAACCATATTCACGACCCAACAAAGTGCTGGTGTTGTTAATACGCTGTGTGGTTGCAGCTTCGACCACGAGTTGACGATTTAAACCAAATAAATATTCCACACCCACTGCACCGCCCCACATGTTGTGTACAGCATCAGTCAGCTTAGGAAAACCGGTTAAACCATCGGTCTCAAAGTTAATACCAATGTTTTTCAAAATACCGCCAGCATCTGCAGCTCTAGATGCTGATTGTGGTGTACCAGTTCCATAGAACACATTCATGTAAGGCACCAGCGTTGAAGGCAGACGTGTGACTAATGAATTTTCTAAAACAATCAAGGTACCGTTCGCTGTTTTTGCGCCACCTGCGTTCGGGTCTTGTCCAAAGTTATTGATGACACGAATTGAGTTAGACAGCCAATTACCATAACGACGGGTGAACGCTAAGCCTAAGTTGTGATAACTACGATCGGTTTGCACAACTGCATTTGAAGTATCGGTATAGGCGTAATCAATTTCCCAATAACCTTCATTGGCTTCAATAAAAGTCGCGATACCATAAATATTTGCTTGCTTCTTAATCACAGCATTTAAAGGCAAGTTGCCATTACGCTGTGCACCTGAAGTCGCACTGGTACCACCGAAGAAGGTGATATCCATATTCGAGATGCCTAAAGTCTTACTGTTTTTAGCTGGTAGGGTAGCAGCACCACCTATGATGGCATCTTCAAACCACAAGCCATTTTGAAACAGCAATGGCATCTTACCAACAGCAAATGCCATATCGAAGCTTTGATATTTATCGGTCAATCCCGTTGTGATGGCATTCAGATCGCCTTCAAAGAACAGAGCATCAGGAATTGCATCGAATTTACCAGTGCAATTTGTAGAACCATTAAATTCACAACGCGTAAATTCAGTACCGTTATCTAAAGGACGGAAAAAAGCATGGATACGCTCAGTGCCAGTAAAACGATAATCCATATCTACATTTAAACGCGCAGCAAGAACATTATTTTGTGTGGCGCCATTGATGTTACGCGCAGCACCTACACGCATATCACCATAAATAGAAAAAGATTGATCGATAGGATTTTTCAAACCTAGCGCAGTACCTGAACGCTTTAATGGTCCATTTTGATATTGCGGACGACCTAGCTCTAACAAAGGACGTGGTGTAGGTACCGAAAACTTACCACCATAGATTTTTAATTGCGCTTCATCGCTATACGGCCTGTCTTCATAAGAAGGATCAGGACTAAAGACTGCATCGGAGTGCGGCACTAACTTGGCTTCAGGCGAAGTCTTTGGCAATTCTTCTGCCGATAGTGCTACTGGTGCTTGTAATGCAAACGCTACAGCACAAGCAATGGGCAATAATTTAGGTAACTGTTTTAGTTTGAATTGAAGCAATTTCATTTTTTTACCTCAAATTCTGCGCTGGAAGCATGGATGTTTAACATCCATTCATTCATAGAGCGTTCCATATCCGTAGTAGCACCGACAAAGCGCATAAAGTAAATCGGTTCTGCACGACTGCGCATACGCACAGCAAGCTTATATTTACCTGGTGCAGTCATTAACTTGGCAGGAATTTTAAAGGTCGCATCACGAGTACCTAATGGTGGAATAGAACGCTGCTCCATACGCACAAACGGCGGATGATTCATAACCGTTACTGGTTGAGTAGGTGGACGTAAATGCGGTATTTGATCGACATCTAAATTTACAGGCAAATACATCTCACGCTCAGTACCTTTAACATTCGTCGTTAAGAATTTAGTTTGCAAACTCCACAACTGATCATCGAAAGGAATTTTTCCTGCGCGTACATCTAAAGAATGAATATCAGCAAAGTCACCTGCAGAATCTACATGACCACTCTCCCAGATACGCTTGCCATCTGGACCTATCAAGGCCACATTCATCCACAACTCAGGTTGTGCACCTAATGAACCTGAAGGCAAGTTATGACCTGAATTGGTATTGGTGACTTTATAGCTGAACTCTAAAGCCTGCCCTGCTTTCAAAGACGATTTGAAAAATGGTCCATCAATCTTGGCACCGTTTTCCATTACCTTGGCACGGAGTTCTTTTTTCTTATTAATCGCTTCGAGATTTTCATTCACGACTTCCCAAGCACTCGCACGGTCCAAGGCATCAGACCACACCTCTGGGAATTTCACTTTCACTTTACCTGCTGAGACTGCGGCTTCAAATTCTTCACTACCCCACTTAGCGCGGTAATCAAATTTCAGCCAATCTTCCATAGACCATCTTTCAGCGTTCTCGTTATGCGGGAACACACCAGGATGAGCAATTGGATAACCAGGGCCATAGAACGCATGATTTGAATGACGACGATTTGGGTTAATGACCTCTTTACCTAGTTTTGCAGCAGGTCCTGTTTCATAACCCTCTGCTTTACCCGGTACCTTACCCATATGACAGTCTTGGCAGCTAATACCTTTTTCTTTAGCAGGAGAAGAACGATATTGATCCCACACTACCTCTAACTTAATGCCGAGATTAACTGCAACCTGATGGCACGATACGCAAAATTCTGATTTAGAAATTTGTTCGAATTGCACAGCACTCGCATGAATCTTAGTGCCACGGGCTTCTGGCGTTGGCGCTACTTTATACGTCGCTGCATTATTAATCACACCTTCTAATGCTTTGCCATCAAAGGGGCCGTAAACCGGTGCATGAATATTGCCTGGCTCGATACGACGGTCACCATTTGATTTTGAATATTCCGTATTCACACGATGGCAGCTAATACAGGTCACACCTTCACGTGAAACTTGGGTGCGCTTCCATAATGGTGTGGCTCTATCTTCACCTAATGACGTGCCCACACTCATATGACAACGCACACAAAAGTTACCTATGGTTGGAGCGAGTTCTGTGATTTTTTGTTCAAACTTATGAAACATAGGTGAAATACCTGCATAGGCATGACTAGAACTACGCCACTCTTCATAAATCTGCGTATGACATGCTTTACATTTACTCGCACTAGGATAACTATCTTCACCGTATATTTTTGCATGCGCATCTGCTCCAGCTTCTGCAGCCTTGCTTGCAGCTTGCGCTGAGCTCATGGCAAAGATGATGATTGTGACCATCAACAAAAAAGACAACGCGGTCATCCACAATACGCGCGCTTTATTATTCAATGCGGTTATTGTGGTTGCTTTAGTTTTTGTATGTGTTTTCATTTTTTAGCAAGCTCCTTATTACTAGAACCAACATTGAGTTCATGTTTAGTGTGATATGCATGACAGGTCTGACAGCTTGATACGACTTGACCTTCGCGATGGCAGTCTACGCAAGTCTCTTTGCGTATCGCAGCAAAATTACTTTCGTAACTTTCAACTGGCACCTGCTTAGGGGTAAAGTATTTTCCATATTTAGAATCTGCACTCATTTGATGACAAGCACCGCAACCAAGGCCTGCATCTCTCACATTTAAATGCTTAGGATGGGAATAAGGTTTGAGTTGATCTTTTGCAGTCGCATCATGAGCAGCATATTTCCATTCCTGACCCGTTGATGTTTTTGATGCAGTACGCAATCCTGCAGCATGACATTTGCCACATGCACCTGGACCTGTTTGCTTATCCAAAAAATCATTCATGGCTTCACGTGCCAGTGCACGCTTTTCATCATCTTTATCTGCCAAGCCTGCACGTAATTTTTTAAACCATGCTTGCAATACTGGATCATCATGTTTAACTGCGCGATAAAACAGAGCAGGATTACCTTCTGAGTTTTCACCAGCAAACCAACCACTCTCCGGTGGATCAGCTTGTGGCAAATCTTTACTGCGTGACCAAGCAGAACCTGCAGTACGCGCTACGCTATCACTTAAGCCAGTAAATAAATCTTCAGCACCAAAGCGTGACAAGGCACTACGACCACTGGCTGCCATCGATTGCCATAAATTTTTCAAGGCTTTGGTATTAATCTCTTCATCACCATCGCGCGATAAGCCGGTTAATACTGAACCAGCCGCTGTCATACGTTCCGGCTCAAATAAAATTAACTCACGTTCCTTGATTTGAGTCTTATGGCAATTTGCGCAAACCTGTTCATAGGATTTGAGTTTGATCTCGCGCGTAGCTTTATCAATAGCATGGCAAGAACTGCAATCCGATTTAGCTATCGCTGCAAATTGTGGATCACGCCCCATTTTCATATGCTTAGGATTAACGAAATAATCCTGTATGTGTGAGGTGTGATCAAAGTAGATATTGCCAGGTTTAGCAGCTGCAAACTTCGCAGAGAACTCAGGATGACCACGTTGGAAATTTCCAAATTCAGGCTTATGGCAAGAAGCGCAGGCTTGATCAGAGACTTTGCTTAATTTATTGTCAGCGCCTTTGTGTTCGTTATGACAGACCGCACACGACACATCTGCCATCGCCTGACCTGCATATTTTTCATTTTTAGCATGGTCTTGGTTATGCGCCTTCATAGCAGGGCCAGCAAAGCGATGACAATCCACGCATTGTTCACTGGTGTCGTTTGAACTAAATGCAGCTAATAACCATCCACCTGCTTCATTAATGTGATTGCCATGACAAGATGCACAACCATTTTGACGCGTAAAGCCAGCATGCACACTAGATAGATTGCCTGCATCTATTGCTGTCGGATTCACAAATGATTTCGTACCAGGATGAATACCGATAATCAGTGCTAGCAATAACAATAAAGCAGCTATCTTAGAGACCATGCCACGCATGCTGCGTAAAGTGCGACGCGGTGTGCATGGCGGCTGCACATTGCAGCAGGTACCATCTGGACGAGGACCTTCTGCACATGCACCACCTGCTTGTTTAGGACGACGACATTCCCAGCGATCGCCTTCTTTTACAGGACTACATTCACTAGCACCACCACATTGGCCTTCGCCATTTGGTCCTTGCCAACAGGATTTGCCCCACTTGCCACCTCTTCCGCAGCAATAAGACAAATTGGGTCGAACATAGGTGTCGACCTGATAACCGGGGCGTTGTTGGTCGCTCATCACGAATAAATATTAACGACGATTAAATGCCAACATGCTAGTAACACTAACAAGATGGCCGAGGGAACATGCACGAACAACCATAACTTCAATGCACCTTGCATTGCATAGTGCGCATCAAGACCATTCTTACGCATCGCAATCGCTTCTAGCTTATGCATATATTCGCGCTCAGTTTGATTTAAGAAGCGATCTAACACTTTAACGCGCATTTGTATCCAGCCTAGTGAACGACCCGTACCCAGTAAGTGGCTTAAAACAAAACGCGGCTTTTTAAAAAACCATTGAAATGATTCAGCATAATAACGACCTACGGTGTCCGAATTTGTTTCACGTACTGCTTGCAACACTAGCGCTTCGGCTTCTTCACGTAAGTTTGCTAATTCAGTCGGTATACGTTCGTAAATCACTTGACTACCCAAATCAATTAAACGACGTGGATAGATACGTTGAAAAATAATTCCTACGATGGCTGAAACTGACGCTGTATAGAAAAATAAAGCAATGAATTGTTCGTAACGTCCTTGTGGCCAAAAAGTGCCTGTGTGCTGAAAGTACAAAGGCAAACTCAATGCACCTAAAACAAAATGTAATAACAACCAATCACGCACTGGTCCTAGTGGCAGTACCAACAAACGTTTACGTGCTTTTAAAAATACTAAACCGAGTACAACTACAAACAGTACATAGCCAGTGATGTGCGATACAGCCCACAGATTACGTCGCCCTAACCAGACAAAAATAGTAATAGCGATCCAAGCTAATACAGCAAAAATTATTAGCCCTAAAAATTTCACTGCCTGTTCTCTTGCCATCGGTGTACCTGCTAATGGCGCTGAGAACTCTTGCTTACTAGATGTTTGATCTTGAACTGTCATGCCTTAAGCTCCAATGCGTGCAGTTTTAATCAAGGTCTGCAAATCAATTCGCTGCAATGCGCCGTGTGCACAAGCATTTTCACAGGAAGGACCGGAAGGCAACGAGGAACATAAATCACACTTTGTTGCTTTCATAATTGGTTGATGTGAAACCGGATCAATCACTTGCTGTCCAGATTTTTCGCGGATAGGAACTAAACGAATATTTTCATAAGGACAGGCATTGACACAGGTACCACAACCTATGCAAGTGAGATCATTGATGATGACGGTGCCGCCACTTAAGGTTCGATGAATTGCACCCGTTGGACAACCGATTAAACACACTGGATCAACACAGTGCATACAAGAGTTCGCCACCATCCAGTTATCTAAGGTAGGGCCATTGCGTATAAATTTGGGATTGCCATTATGTGTTTCAGCACAAGCGACGACGCAATCATCACAACGCACACATTTTTCCATGTCGATCAACATGGTCTTGGTGCCATTGATGAAGCGCTGATCTACAGCCCACTCCATAAATGCATCATCTTCAATTGGCCGTGCGGCCGCATCAATTAAACGTCCTGCTGGTTCTATTAACTTGGGGAATACCAAGTCAGCTAAGACTGGATAAGGAATACGCAATAACTGTAGATAACCTAATACCGACAAACTAGTTTCATAGACTTTATTTTCGCCTGACTTCCACGCATCAAATAATTCATCTAAACCAAAATGATCACCTTCACGCAAATAAGTCAGCGTGCGATCGCCATTACCCAAACCGACAGTGACACGACCAAATCCACCAATGACTAATAACAAACCATCGGGATAATCACCTTCACGCAAAACTTGTTGCTCCATTTCGGAAGCGCGTCGGTTTTGCTTATTGCCTGCTTTGAAATCGACATTCCATTCAAAACTACCGTAGGTTTCAAATAAAGTTTGGTCTGCGATTTTTTTCAGTGTTTCAGCATCCAAGCCTTTGAGCAAAGGATGTTCAGGTAATTGTGTCTTGAGTAAATTAGCACGATAGACCTGCTCGATTTTGTCACGCCATGCATCATCACGATTTTTAATATCGCGTAGTGCTTGCCAACGTAACTCTAATACTTTGCAAGTGGTCTCTGCATACACTGTGGCAGAACGCTTGACACGACCAAGCGCTGCAATTTCACCAAACAAGGTACCTGAAGGTAGTAATGCAGTTTTATAAGGCTCGACCAATGGCGGCAAGCTCTCCATATCTGCAGTGAGATTCACACCAGCGCCAAACAAGGCTGCTTTATCTGTTGCATCTAACAAGGATGCACGATGAAGGTGTGCAATATCGGTAGCTGATGTGCCATATAGACTGGTGTCACGCACTTCGGGTATGCGTGGATAGGTCAGCATGTCTCGCAACACACTCCACGCTTTGCGTTTTTTTTCAGGCGCGCGACCTAATACTTGTTGCGGCAAACTCGGTGAAATGACCACACGTACTGCACCTGACAAAATTAAGAATGCGGAATTACCGTAATCACCTTCACGTACGATGATGTCACCGGGTTTGTATTCAACAATACGGCAATCATTTTGAAGAATGCCACGCAAGGGCGCGGCAGCAGGAAAGCGCGAAGCATCGATTGCTGCAAATTCAGGACGCTCCATTAAGGCATCCACATCTTTGTCCGTCATCGCTGGATCAAACGGAGCATCCCAACGACGCGGTCGCTCCATACGCAACGATTGTTGTGTATTCATTTCACAATCCCGAATTCTAAAAAAATAAACGGCGCACTATGCGCCGTTTATTGATGATGATTATTTATAGGCCGACTTAGCTGGCAATTTCACTTTTGCTGATAGGTCTTTGCCTTTTAGAGCATCAGCAAGTTTGCGACCCGCTTCATGAGTAGGAGCTGCGAGTAATGCCTTAACTTCTGGCACATCCGCTACACCTTGCAATGCCGCACGTGCATCTTGTTCACGCTTCTTTTGCAGAGCGATATATTTAGGATGTGTCGCCTTTGCAGAAGCACCGGTAGCTGAAACAAGAGCAGCAGCTTGACCAACGATGAACAAGCGTGAAAGTTCAGCCGGTGTCATTTCAGCATTTACGTTGACATTTGGTGGATAGAAGCGATGACGCACAGTGCCTTGTGAATTACTAACTAATTCAAACTCTGGCCCACCTGGATGGCCTGCATCCAACATTTTGTCTAAGGTGTCACCACTGATTTTTGATTGTGCTAAACCATGGCAACCCATGCAATTTGCTGCGATATCGTAAGTCATGAATGACCAAATCATGCCCGCCTTGGTGGCATCAGCAATACGCTTGGCCTTATGGGCAGGCGCTTCTTTACTGGCATCTTTAATACCATCGCCATAGTTGTTATGCATTTCACGCCATTCGGATGAAGCACCGTGGCAGCTCTCACAAGAAGGACCAGTTGAAACTTGCCCTTTTGAAGTTTCCGATGTTTTTGTTTCTGTGTAATGGCAAGTTATGCAGGTTGGGTTTTGACGCATGTTGTTAGGACCACCAACTGCAGCCAAAATTTTTGCAACTTCTTCTTTTTTATGGATGTCGTTATAAGACTTTGCATGCTTGGTTTGTTTCCAAACTTCTACCTCAGCCTCATGACATTCACCGCACTTACGAAAACCTTCATTAAAAGGCGCGGCTGATGCAGAACTCAAAGCCAAGCTGGAAAATAAACCAACAATTATTAGAAACGACCTCAGCATGGTCTTACTCCCTAAAGTGAATATTCAAAGAAACAATTAACTGGGGTAAATAATACACTGTAAGCAAAAGCTTTTAAACCGAATTAAAGGAGCTAAAGATTAAAAAGTTGTGTTTATTACGGTTCCGTTATTTTTAAAAACGTAAATATCAGACTTTTTATGACGCTTGTAACTTTGATGAAATAATCAGGTTGAATAACTTAATTGCTAAATTGATTATTTATTAACT
>JBEDCU010000032.1:0-3220 GCA_041176585.1 Pseudomonadota bacterium | reverse complement strand
CCTTTGTATCGTTGCGCAATCTCTTGTAATGAAGGTCCGACTAGCTTACTAGAAAAATCATGGCAGCCAGCACAACCATAATCAGCAAATAGGGTATTGGCAGCTATTATGTCATTTGTCTTTAGCTGCGCCTGTGCGACTGAAGCGCAAAATAATAATGAGATTGCTAGCAACTGCTTGCATGTTCTCTTCATACTCCCCCCATTTGTAAATCGGCAAACTCAATTTACAAATAAATGGAAAGAAAAACCTGTAAGCAGATCAAAATTTACTGATTTATTCGCCTAAGTCGCACTATTTATAAAAAGCGTAGAGTAAAAAAAGCAGCACTCAGGATATGAACAATAAGGGAGAGGTAGAAAGACGGATAGTGAATCAAGCACCACCCAGTTTGAAATTGAAATATAAAACTTGGGAAGGTCAGCTTAGAGCAACCTTCCCACTATATAGAATTTATTCTTCTGAACTATCGACTGCAGGTGTGTTTCTGTCTGCCATTACATAGCCAGTTGGTTGACCATCTTTGACTTTCACTATATTGCCTTGCAAGATACCGCCACGCTTGATCTCTAAGTCGGCATAAGTAATCGAACCTATGACTTTGCCCACCGATTCAACAACCAAAGTCTTGTTCGCTACTGTGGTGTCAGTCAAAATCCCACCAACACGAACATGATTCGCGGCTGTCTTACCGTTAATACCACCATTATTCGTGACGTAAATCGTATCAGCAGAAATAACGCCTTCGATTTTTCCATCAACAGTGGCCACGCCTGGCACTTTAATTGTGCCCTTCATGAACACACCTTCGCCTACCATGAGTGTACCGGGAGAATTTGTATCTGCCATATTAATTTGATAACAAAGTTAGTGGAGTTAAGCAATGATACTAGCATTAAGCGCAAAATACAGCCCTGACGCATTTTTAAAAAGTAAATTACTATTTTGACTAGTTATGCAGACAATTAAATCCACACCTCGCCTCATCTTATTTGCCGGCCATGCAGGTAACGGCAAAACTTCTCTTGCAAAAAAAGCATTGCCGTTGATTGCTGAGCGTACCGGTGAAGATTTCTTTTTTCTAGATAAAGACACCGTATATGGTGCTTTCAGTTCCCATATGATGGGTTTACTGACGGGCGATCCTGATGATAGAGACAGTCCAACTTATTTACAAAATATACGCGATCAAGAATACGCAGGATTAATCGACATCGTGCGCGAAAATTTTTCACTCAACGTAAATGTGATTTTAGTTGGGCCGTTTACCCGTGAACTCATGGCTGGAAAATTTTTCCATCCTACCGAGCTAGGTTTGCCCGCATCCACTAACTGTAGGATCGCATGGATTGATCTTGATAGCGAAGTAGCACGACAAAGGATTGAACATAGAGCTGATGCACGTGATGCTTATAAGCTTGCGCATTGGGAGACTTATCTACAGAGACGAGTAGAGCCTCCTGTGCATCATCATCTTTATCGCTTTAATAATTTAGAACCGAGTGAAGCAGAATTCCAAGCATTGCTAGCGCACCTTATTAGCTAAGATACGCTAGCTTGTGACATGACTAAATTTATTCAATTGCTTGGTACACCAATTGTTTAATCATACGGCGGTAATACTGACGTATCGCACCGGGTGTTTGCGTCATCAAGACTGCGACTAGCTGCTCCTTAGGATCCACCCAAAAGAAAGTACCTCCTAAGCCTGCCCATGCATAATCACCTTCTGAACCAGGCACACTCGCCAATCCCGCACCTTGTCGCACCATAAAACCCAAACCAAAGGTATAACCTTGTACACCCATTAACAATTCACCTGGTTGAATGGGTGTAGCTACCTTAGGGCCTAAATGATCAGAAGTCATCAGTGCGACCGTAGTACGAGATAAAAAACGTTTTCCATCTAAGGTGCCGCCATTGAGTAGCATCTGACAAAAGCGTAAATAATCATCCGCTGTGGTTGAAATACCTGCACCACCTGAATCATTACCAGTCGCTTTCGTCACATCAATCACAACTTGCATAGGACCACCCGTAGTCGGATCTATCTTGAGTGGTTCTGCTATACGCGCAACTTTTGATGCTGGCACGACAAAGCTAGTGTCTTTCATGCCTAAAGGTTGAATTAATTTTTCATCTAATAAAACACTCAGCGTCTGTCCACTGACTGCTTCTAAAACACGACCCAATAAATCTGTGGACAAACTATATTCCCACGTTGAACCAGGTTGCCATAACAAGGGCGCTTTACCGAATGCTTCTACTTGTTGTGCTGGAGTCAATGCCATCGATTTAAATGGCACTTCGGTTGAGAACAAACCTACATCTTGATACGCATTTTTCATACTTGCGTAGCGAGTAAATTCTGCATACGTCAAACCAGATGTATGACGTAGTAAATCATGTACTGTCATTTGGCGTTGCGCTGCAACTGTCGCACCCGTAGCTTCAGAAGGATTAGCCAGCACTTTCATATTGCTCATCGCTGGCAAAAATTTTGAAACAGGATCAGCGAGTTGTAACTTCCCTTCTTCCACTAACATCATGGTTAATACCGATACCATAGGCGTGGTCATAGAATAAGCACGAAAGATGGCATCGCGTTGCAATGGCTTATTCGTCATTTTATTTTGATAGCCAGTAGTGTCGGCATGCACCATCACACCTTTACGAGCAATCAGCAGCACAGCACCGGGCATGCGATTGGCTTCAATCTCTGCTTGGATAACTGGCTTAATACGAGCGAGTCGTGTTGCAGACAATCCTTGTGCTTGTGGTGAACCTGTTGGTAAATCTCCAGCGCTTGCAGTCCATGTAATGAGAACTACCGCAGCACAAATGATTTGTCTTAATTGTTTAACGTACGACATTCTTGTCTCCCTGTTTTTTCGAACTACTCTGCATTAATTTTTTATTGTAGCGCTAAGCGCAAAGGATTGAGCACTTCCCGCCATTGCTCTAATTGTGGAGTAGCTTCTCCCATCATCAAGCCCACCAACCATTCACCACACCACGGCGCACAAGTCATGCCTCGTGACCCATGTGCTAACGAGGCATATAAATTTGGCGCAAGCTGGCCGACAACAGGCAATCTATCTTGCGTCACTGCGCGAAAAGCCACACGCCCACTTTGACAGTCATTCTTATAAAGACAAAATTCTGGCAAGAGTCTTTGTAGGCGTTGAAAATTTTCTTCATCATCCGTGCTACGTGCATC
>JBEDCU010000031.1:0-4156 GCA_041176585.1 Pseudomonadota bacterium | reverse complement strand
GAAAATCAAAGTGTAAAGCCGCAAGGGGTAATTGCATGAATGCCGTTATTCCTATCAAGCCTACAGGTGGCTGTAGTGATGCACCAGTTCTCCGCGAGCGCGGTCAACGTGAAGTATTTTGCGGACTAACCGGCATCATCTGGTTACATCGTAAAATACAAGATGCATTTTTTCTTGTAGTGGGTTCACGCACATGCGCACACTTAATTCAATCTGCTGCCGGTGTCATGATTTTTGCAGAACCAAGATTTGCCACCGCAATTATTGATGAACGTGATTTAGCTGGATTGGCTGATGCACATGCAGAACTTGATCGCGTAGTAAAACGTTTATTAGAACGTCGCCCTGATATCAAGATGTTGTTTCTGGTGGGCTCATGTCCTTCAGAAGTGATTAAGCTAGATCTCTCACGTGCCGCAGAGCGACTCTCAAAAGAGTTTCTTCCGAATGTACGCATACTTAATTATTCAGGTAGCGGCATAGAGACCACCTTCACACAAGGTGAAGATGCGTGCCTCGCATCCTTAGTTCCACAATTACCAGCATCACAAAGTAATGCAGCACCATCACTCATGGTAGTGGGCACTTTGCCTGATGTAGTAGAAGATCAGTTTGCACGTCGCTTTAAAGAGATGGGCATAGAAAATCTCAGTTTTTTCCCGCCACGTAATTCGCAGACATTACCAGTCGTCGGCCCAAATACTAAATATCTATTAGCGCAACCATTTCTAGGTGATACCTCACGTGCATTGGAAGAGCGGGGCGCTACATTATTAAGTGCGCCTTTTCCATTCGGCGTAGAAGGTACAACAACGTGGATGCAAACAGCGGCTAATGCATTTGGCATCTCGCAAGAAAAATTTGATCAAGTCACCATGCCAGCACGAGAACGTGCTACACGCGCATTAGAAAAACATAAAGAAAAATTAGAAGGGAAGAAAATTTTCTTTTTCCCAGATTCGCAATTAGAAATTCCACTCGCTCGTTTTCTTGCACGAGAATTAGGCATGCAACTCACAGAAGTGGGCACACCTTATTTACATCGTCAACATCTTGCATATGAACTTGCATTACTGCCGGAGCATACACAACTCTCCGAAGGACAAGATGTCGACAAACAGTTAGATCGCTGTCGTGCAGCACAGCCCGATATTGTGGTTTGTGGATTGGGACTCGCGAATCCTTTAGAAGCAGAGGGATTCACAACCAAATGGGCGATTGAACTCGTGTTCTCGCCAGTACATGGTTATGAACAGAGTGCAGATTTAGCTGAACTCTTTACGCGCCCTATCGTGCGTCGCATGAAAATCCAAAGGGAGGCTGTATGCAGCTAACACTCTGGACTTATGAGGGTCCACCGCATGTGGGTGCAATGCGTATAGCAACGGCGATGGAAGGCGTGCATTATGTTTTGCATGCACCGCAAGGCGATACCTACGCAGACTTACTCTTCACTATGATTGAGCGTTTGCCAAAACGCCCGCCTGTTACCTACACCACTTTTCAAGCGCGTGATTTAGGATCAGATACCGCTGAACTATTTAAAACAGCAGCGCGTGATGCCTATGAAAGATTTGCACCACAAGCCATGATGGTAGGTTCATCTTGCACAGCGGAGTTAATACAAGATGATCCAGGCGGACTTGCTAAAGCATTGAACTTGCCGATACCGGTAATAGCATTAGAGCTGCCTTCCTATCAGAAAAAAGAAAACTGGGGCGCTTCAGAAACCTTTTATCAAATGGTCAGAGCGTTAGCAAAACCACGAACAGAAGCAAAGGCTGAACGTGCAAGTGGTGATAAACCTAGCTGCAACATTATAGGACCAAGTGCACTGGGTTTTCGTCATAGAGATGATGTACGTGAAATCGTTCAGCTACTAGAAAGTATGGGTGTGCAAATTAATGTGGTTGCACCATTGGGTGCAACAGCAGCAGATTTAGCGCGCTTAGGTGATGCAGATTTCAATGTGATGATGTACCCAGAAATTGCGATGCAAGCAGCAGGTTGGATGCAACGTAATTTAGGCTTACCTTGTACAAAAGTGATTCCGATTGGTGTGCAAGCTACCCGTGAATTTATTGCTGAAGTTGCAGAGCTAGCAGGATTAAATGTAGATGCAGCATTAGAGGATGCTGGCTCACGCGCACCTTGGTATTCGCGCTCAGTCGACTCTACCTATTTAACCGGTAAACGTGTGTTTGTTTTTGGTGATGCAACCCATGCGATTGCAGCTGCACGCGTGGCATCGGAAGAATTAGGATTTGAAGTAGTTGGCCTAGGTACCTACAGCCGTGAATTTGCACGCGAAGTACGTGAAGCTGCGAAAAAATACGGTATCGAAGCATTGATTACTGATGACTATTTAGAAGTAGAAGAGAAAGTCGCAGAGCTACAACCTGAACTAGTTTTAGGCACGCAAATGGAACGTCATATAGCAAAACGCTTAGGTCTGCCATGTGCCGTGATATCTGCGCCAGTGCATGTACAAGATTTCCCAGCACGCACTTCTCCACAAATGGGATTTGAAGGCGCCAATGTCTTATTTGATACCTGGGTTCATCCGTTAATGATGGGCTTAGAAGAACATTTATTAACAATGTTCCGTGAAGATTTTGAGTTTCATGAAGGCGCAGCAGCTTCGCATTTGGGTCGTAGCGGTGTTGCGCAAACTTCGCCTTCAGCGAGAGCAAAACATGGTGAACAAAATTCCGTAGTAGCGGAAGTAAGTGCAACAACTTTAAATGGTAATACAAGTGGCGTTGAATCAATTTGGGCGCCGGATGCAGAAAAAGAATTATCGAAAATCCCGTTTTTTGTTCGTGGTAAAGCACGCAGAAATACAGAACGGTATGCAAAGGAATTAGGCGTGCCCATCATAACGATAGAGACTCTCTATGATGCAAAGGCGCATTTAAGTCGGCAGTAAAGAACTACGAATAGCATAAGTAGCAAACGTCGGACGTCAAGTGACGATCTTTCAAAAAGATGAAAAACCAACTTGTATGCATAAAGACTAAGGAATAAAAATGAATGTAGCTAACGTACCTATTTCAGAGATCAAGCGCACTAAGCGAGGCGATGGTGAAGGCAGTGTGCAAGTGGAATTAGATCCGAGTATGAAAATCGGTAACGCAAAAGTTTTTGCGATTTATGGCAAAGGCGGTATCGGTAAGAGTACAACCTCTTCTAATTTGTCTGTAGCATTTTCTAAACTTGGAAAACGCGTTTTGCAAATTGGCTGTGATCCTAAACATGACTCTACATTCACACTGACTAAAAAACTCATGCCTACGGTGATTGATGTATTGGAGTCAGTCGATTTTCATACTGAAGAATTACGCGTAGAAGATTTTGTCTATGAAGGTTACAACGGTGTGATGTGTGTAGAAGCTGGTGGCCCACCAGCAGGTACAGGTTGTGGTGGCTATGTAGTTGGTCAGACCGTCAAGCTACTCAAAGAACATCATTTACTAGAAGATACTGATGTAGTGATTTTTGATGTATTAGGTGATGTGGTGTGCGGTGGTTTTGCAGCACCTTTGCAACATGCTGATCGTGCATTGATTGTGACAGCGAATGATTTTGATTCTATCTTTGCGATGAATCGTATTGTGCAAGCCATCGGTGCCAAGGCAAAAAATTACAACGTCAGACTAGGCGGTGTAATTGCAAACCGCTCCGATGCAACTGATCAAATTGATAAATTTAATGAGCGAGTTGGTTTAAAAACGATGGCACGTTTTCCATCCTTAGATGTGATTCGTCAAAGTCGTCTAAAAAAATCAACCTTGTTTGAAATGGATGAAACGCCAGAATTATTGGCTGTGAAACAAGAATATCTGCGACTAGCAGCAGCACTATGGGCTGGTACCGATCCTATCGAATGTGAAGCATTGAAAGATAGAGATATTTTCGATTTGCTAGGCTTTGATTGATATAACGGATGAATCATGAATAGTCATACCTATCAAACGAAACGTGGTCAGCTAGAAGAATATTTCGATCGCACTGCATCCGATGCATGGGCTAAGCTAACTTCAGACGCGCCAGTTTCTGGCATACGTAAAACTGTGCGTGCTGGACGTGATCGTATGCGTCAAACCTTGTTGGATTGGCTGCCACAAGATTTACATGGCCGTCGCATACTTGATGC
>JBEDCU010000030.1:0-8994 GCA_041176585.1 Pseudomonadota bacterium | reverse complement strand
GTTTTAGCTCAGATAAAAAAATAGAATTTAAACCAAAGTTTGGCGATTCACTTTTATTTGAACATCACACCACCAGTCTCGTTTTTTCTGATCCCCCGCTTCACACGCGAGTCCGTAAATTAATTTCTGGCGCTCTCACACCACGTGCTATCGCAAGCATGGAAGAGGGATTAATCATCCTCATCGATCAACTGCTAGATAAGCTTGCAGCAAAATCGCAAGTCGATCTGATAGCAGATTTCGCTTCAGCGATTCCGATTGAAGTTATCGGTAATTTACTTGATGTACCTTTGAATGAACGTGAGCCCTTACGTGACTGGTCAATGGCAATACTAGGCGCACTAGAACCCACTCTGAGCCCTGACGTGTTTGAACGAGGCAATCAAGCTGTAGCTGAATTTACTCTTTATCTAGAAGATTTAATTGCTCGACGCCGTCAAAAGCTTGGCAATCCAGAAACCGATGTACTCACACGTTTAATTCTGGGTGAAGCGGATGGAGAAAAACTCACGCCCAAAGAATTACTGCATAACTGTATTTTTTTACTCAATGCAGGACATGAAACGACCACGAATCTAATTGGTAATGGCCTCGTACTATTGCATGATCATCCAGATCAAAGAGCCCTATTGCATACCCAACCAGATTTAATTAAAACAACGGTAGAAGAAGTGCTGCGTTATGAAAGCTCAAATCAATTAGGCAATCGCATCACAACTGAAGCAGTTGAATTAAATGGCATATACATGCCTCCACAAACACAAATCACACTTTGTATAGGTTCTGCGAATCGCGACCCTTCACAATTCACACACCCAGAAAACTTTGATATACAACGCAACCCAAATCGCCATATCGCCTTCGCCAGTGGTGCACATGCTTGTGCTGGTATGAGCCTGGCACGACTCGAAGGACAAATAGCGCTCGGAAGGTTTGTTGCTCGCTTTCCTAATTACAAACTCACCACACCGCCAGTCAGAAGTCCCAGAATTCGTTTTCGTGGATTTTTAAGCATTCCTGCGAAGGTATAAGCGGCAAAAATTTGCCGCTTAACTTTGTATCTTTAATTCAAGCACTCAACGGATTTTTGACAGCTTCGCCCTTCTCACCATCAAAAGCCTTACCAATGCTCATTTTTCAGAGCTTGGCTTGAAATTTGCATAGAGCTATTTGAGGAAAAAATTATGCCTTCAGATATCACTTATTTAACAAGACAAGCGATGCAACAAGCTGCGGTCCGCGCTAATGACGCCAAGACCCGTGCTGTTGCAGGCGGCGACACGACTGCTGCCGGCCAAAAATTTAATGCCGTATTTAACTCGGCTAAAGAATCACAGCAGGTTTCAACTGCACCTCCTGCTATGCATTACGCTTGGGATAAAGACAATGCAGGGATGAATCAGTCGCAAGCTCCGGCTATGGATACCAACGCGGGTGAGTCAGAAAAGAAACCCAAAGAAACCATGAATGATTGGGTGAATTTCATGATGCATCCACCTATGCTTTTGAAGATAGGCATGGTGTTAGCTAATCCCACACCAATCGGTGCTGCTACAGCCGTGGCTTCACACTTTCTTACTGAAGCTTTGCTGCCTAAAGAAAAAGGCGGAGATGCGCTTGATCAAAAATCACCTGAGTGATTTTTTAGTATTAGTTGGTTTTAATCTTCAATACAAATTTCACGCCGGATCAGCGATATCTTTCGAGGTTGCCGAGCTGTTGACTGATTCTTGCTCAGTTTCAGCAAGCTCAGATTGATATTCCAACTCTAGCTCTGCTCTGTCGACTAAATATTGGGGCAACGCTTTTTGAACAGCGACACCTAAGCGTTCAAAGTCTTTCGCTTTTTTAATCAGATTACCTCGACCGCTATACAGTTGATTAAAAGCCAGTGTAAAACTACCTTTTGCTGAATCTAATTTACGACCCAACTCTTCCATAGAACCGATAAATCCTGATAGTTTTTGATATAACTGCGCAGCACTATCTGCTAATTCAGCACTATGCGCATTTTGATTTTCAAAACGCCACAATTGACGCACTATATTTAAACTCGTTAATAAGGTAGTCGGTGTCGCGACTAAAACATTTTGCTCTAGTGCTTTTTGAAATAAAGTCTCATCAGCACGTAGGGCTTCCACAAAAGCAGATTCTATGGGCACAAACATAAACACCATTTCAGGCGAATTAATTTCACCCAAATCAAAATAGCGTCTATCTGCAAGTTCAGTAATCCGTTGCGCAATCGCCGTGACATGTTCACGTAAGGCTTGTTTACGTTCGACTTCGTCTTCCGCGTTCACATAACGTGTATAAGCATTCAAGGATACTTTTGCATCTACGATCAAATGCTTTTTCTGTGGCAGATAGATAATGACATCAGGACGCTGCTTACCATCTTCTGTATTGAAACTCACTTCACGTCGATAATCACTACCCTCTTGCAGACCGGAGCGCGCCAACACGTTATCTAATATCAGTTCACCCCAGTTACCTTGTTTTTTCGCTTGTCCTTTTAATGCAGTCGCCAGATCATGCGCCTCTTCTGTCATCTGCTTATTTAATTCTTTTAACTGAGCCAGCTCAACCTTCAAAGCAGCTTGCTGCTGCGTGTCATGATAGTGAATCTCTTCTACCTTAGATTTAAATTCATTTAAACGCTCTTTAAATGGCGTGAGTAGTTGACCGAGATTTTGTTGATTCTGTTCAGTAAAGCGACGTGTTTTATCTTCGAGTATGGTGTTAGCGAGATTTTGAAATTCCTCCGTGAGCGCTTTTTTACTACCTTCACTCATCTCACGTAAGAGTTTGATTTTTTCATCGCTTTGTTTACGTTCTTCTTCTAGTCGTGTAGTAGCCGTAGCTAATTCTCGTCCTAACTCGCCAGCCTGTTGATGCAAGCTCTGAAGCGACCGTACATCTTCTTCATGTTGACCACGCAGCTGCTCTAGAGCCTGCTCCAACATCAACACTCTTTCATTGCGCGCTGCAAGTTGCGCACCCTGTTTCACCTTGGCGATTAACCAAGCGATAGCACCACCGAGTACAGCACCAATAACGAGTGCTAGACCTATGGTTGTCAAACTATTCATACTATTCTCCGCTGTGACTTACTTATCAGTGTAGCAGTTCAGCCTAGCGAAAAAGCATGCGTCCGGAGGCTCCTAGTCTTCTGAGCGCAAAGCTTTAAAAAGTGCCAAAAACACAAGATCAAAAAAAGCTTGACCCGTTAAATGAGAATGATTATTATTTGAATTCGCAACTAGCTCTCTTGATAATCACGCTATAAAGGATGGTCAACATGAAACTACGTCACTGGATTTGTGCTCTAGCACTCTCGCCTGCTTTGGCATTTGCTGCAGATAATGAAATTACAATAACGATTAAAGATCATAAGTTCTCACCGGCTGAAGTGCGTGTGCCAGTAGGGAAAAAAGTGAAATTAATCATCGACAATCAAGACGCCTCACCTGAAGAATTTGAAAGTCATGAATTAAATCGTGAAAAAATTATTCCCGCGAAAAGTAAAGGCGTTGTGTATATCGGCCCTTTAAAAGCAGGTAAATATCCTTTTGTTGGTGAATTCAATCAAGCGACTGCACGTGGCGTCGTGATAGCGGAGTAAAGATTATGTTCGGTTCAGCTCTTATTATTTTTCGCGAGACTTTAGAAGCAGCTCTCGTCATTGGCATTATTGCTGCTGCTACACGCGGAGTGAGCGGTCGAACTCTGTGGTTAATCATTGGTGTGACTTGTGGTGTGATTGGCTCGTTTATCGTGGCTGCTCTGACCGACACCATTGCTGATTTTGCAGAAGGCAGTGGTCAGGAATTATTTAATGCAGCTGTGCTAGCGATTGCTGTAGTGATGATTGCTTGGCATAACATATGGATGTCTACTCATGGCGCTGAGCTTGCGCGTGATGCGAAGCGCATTGGAAGCGAAGTCAAAGATGGACAACGTGAACTCTCAGCGATTGCCATATTGGTGGCACTGACAGTACTGCGCGAAGGTGCTGAAAGCGTTTTGTTTTTACATGGCATGGCAACCGGTAGTGAAACAAGCCTAATGAGTATGCTTACCGGTGGCGCATTAGGACTATTAGGCGGCGCTATAGTCGGTACGCTCATGTTTATCGGCTTAATGCGTATTCCACTACGTTGGTTCTTCTCCGTTACAGGCACTCTATTGTTATTGTTAGCTGCGGGCTTATCCAGCCAAATGGCAAAAATGCTGATTCAAGCTGATTGGATTCCTGCACTGGTTACACCGCTATGGGATATCTCCTCTGTTTTACCAACTAACTCCGTCACTGGCTCTATATTGCATGTCTTAATCGGCTATGAAGCTAGCCCTAGTGGTATGCAAATCCTTTTCTATGCCGGCACTATTGCTGTCATCGTTGGACTCACGGCACTCGTGCGTCGCAATCAACAACAACAACAGCAACAACAAACACCGCAAGCAAAATCAGAACTTAGCGCAGGTACGAGTTAATTCACTCATCACGCATGGAGAAAAGCTGCGCTAGGTGCTTGCCATTGCGCGGCTTCGTCTTAGTTGCAATGTGAGCAGCTTATCTACGCTATGATCCCAGCATTCATAACGCATATAGGCTACTCACCATGACCCGCCCCATACTCGACGATCAACATCTTCATCCTGCGATTCGTGCTCAGATATCAAGCTATCAGCTCGATATTCTTCAGGAAGTACAAAACGCCATCATCAAGCATAAGGTAACGGTGGTGGGTATGGCACACAATCCTTATTGCATTCGTGCGACTAGCCTCTTAGAGAAACATCACATCCCTTGCCACTATCTGGAATATGGTAATTATTTTGGTAAATGGAAAGAGCGTGGCGCACTAAAAATGTGGACAGGTTGGGCCACTTTTCCTATGGTGTTTGTTGATGGCGTTTTAATTGGTGGTTATAACGACTTAAAAAAGCTGATTGATAATAAAGAACTCACTTAAATTTAAACGCAGCTGGAGAGATCAAGTCTATCCATCTGCGTTTTTTAACATCTGCAAAATCAATCAAACAAAGAGAAGCTAGTTTGCTGCAACACTTGTTCTTGCGCGAATAAATTCTTAGGTTCTAAGCTTCCGACTCGAATACCAATCAAACGCAATCTTTTCTCAAACTTCACTCGCTTCAAACATTCCCCTACTGCTTGTCTTATCACTGCAGCTTGATCAGTTGCTAGTGTGAGTGTGACATCGCGCGTCAGCGTTTGAAAATCATCAAACTTTAATTTAATTCCTATCGTACGACCTACATAATTTTTACGTTTTAAATCATCCGCAACGCGATCACACAATTGATCACAGATCGTTGTGAGCTTGTCTTTATCATGCTTTACATGATAATCGCGTTCAAATGTGGTTTCACGACTGATTGATTTAGGTTCTGAATGCGTTACGACTTCTCGTTCATCCCACCCTTGCGCAACACGACTTAACCATAAAGCTGTGCTCGGTCCAAAATGTTTTTGTAAGAATGCAGGTGTTTGAGCAGCTAGATCAGCAATCGTTACGATGCCTAATGCTGCTAATTTCTGATTTGCTTTTGGTCCTATACCATTGATTTTTTTTGCTGCTAATGGCCAAATTCTGGTTGGTATATCGGCTTCTGTAAGAATGGTTAAGCCATCTGGCTTTTCTAGTTCAGAACCTATTTTTGCTAATAATTTATTCGGCGCTATACAGATAGAGCAACTTAAATTTGTCGCTGCTTTCACTGCGTTTTTAATTGTTAAGCCTAGTGTGGCACTGGCTTCGATGTGATCACTTAAATCTATATAGATTTCATCAATGCCACGATCTTCAATTAAGGGCGCAATCTCTGCAACCGCTGCTTTAAATAAACGTGAGTAGTGGCGATACGCATCAAAATTCACCGGCAATAAAATAGCATCGGGCGCTAATTGTGCCGCTTTCATCATGCCCATCGCTGAAAACACGCCTAAGGCACGTGCTTCATAGGTTGAGGTAGTAATCACACCTCGTCCTACATAATCACGCAGTCGAAAAAAATGATGCGAGCCATCAGGCTGCGCTGTTGGTGTATGCGCAGTGCGCCCACCTATCACAACCGGCATGCCGCGCAATTCTGGATACCGCAATAACTCAACCGATGCATAAAATGCATCCATATCCAGATGCGCAATGCGACGTTCAGAACGCGACATGCGACATTTTAAAAATAATACTGATCCGATAAGGGACTTGCATAAGCTTGATTTTAATTATTTTAATTATGTTAATTGTTTTATATTTTTTATGATGATTAACTTGAATAATCATAGCAATACAACTTGATAGTCCTAAACGCATTGCTAGTCGCTGTGTGCAGGACTCTCATTACTGACCTACGTCGATAGTGAAAAAGCAATCACGGTCTAGCTTGTTTTCATACATGAATATCAGCGTTTATAACGAAATTTAAACTCGTTTCTGTCGCCACATCCTGATAAGATTTCATTTTTGTGACAACTTGAATAGGTTTTGTAATGTATTTAACCAAAAAAGCACTATTTAATCATCTTGAAAATGAATTGTATTGCCGTCTTGGTGCTTCAACGACGCATGGTGTAGGCGTGTTTGCTTTCCGCTCTATACCTTCTGGCATCAATCCATTTAAATCTTGGTTAGATATAAAAGAACTTCATTACTCAGTCGAAGAGCTAAAAGCTCTTACCCCGAATACGAGAGAATTGTTGAATACCTTTTGTTATCACAGTGAAGATACTGTATGCGTTCCTGTTGTTGGTCTGAATGTCGTCAATATCTCTGTCTATATAAATCATTCAAAAAAGCCTAACCTCATCATGAATAAAGATGGCTCCTTCACAAGCACGCGCAGAATCGCTCCTGGTGAAGAGCTGTTCATGGACTACGATGTTAGCTTTGACGAAGAACATTATTTCTAACTAAGAAAAGACAAGCTAAAAAGAAAAAAGGGTAGCCACCTGTCGGGGCTACCCTTTTTTAGTGTCGCATCAGATTGTATTCAATCTAGAGCGACCTTCAGAGACTTCAGCAAAATGAGCACTGCTTGTGCGGTGCTGCCTCCGGTTGAATTCACACCAGAGAGGCATTTTGTTAGAGACTCAGAAGCCGATTGCTGCACACACCGCTTCTTCTGCTCGAATGGTAGGAGCATTCCGAGTACGGTAAATCTGGTTTAAATCACTTTCTTCAAAATCAGCATAGACCGGTGATTCTGGGTCTAACACTAATGGATGATCAGGATCCGCTAACACCAGTGAATAAATAGGCTCATGATGCGTTACAAACAGCGACTTGTAACCATAATCACCAACTGGACCTAGATTGTAGAAATTGTAGCCATTCTTAGCTGCCCATCTACTCGCTAACAAGCAAGCAAACAAACCTGGCGACTTATTCTTAAATTTACGGTTCCACTGACAGAAGCTGCCATACACTTGGTTATAGCGTGGCATGACGATAGACACATCGCTCAATACCAACTCACCTTCTGGAGAGCGAACTTGATAAATCAACACGTCGAGATTGCGGATGTAATCCACAAAGCCTTCGATTTCACGTGGATCGATTTCATAGTTAGCAAAATGATCACCACCTAACTCATAAATATCTTCAACACTTAAGGTCTTACCGGGAACGACTGATTCGGTAATATCAAATGTGCGAAAAAATTTATCGAGTTCGCGAAATTTACGCTCACGACGTGATTCTTCCCAAAACTCTTTGGAAGATACATCAACTAAGCCATACCAATCACGAATCGGCTGCCCAAATGCGCTATCAGGTGGCAAAGCGTAAACGATGAGAGGCTTTGAAGCTTGCGCCAGCATCTCTTCAGTCACGTCTATATAAGGACATAAAGCATCCCACCGGGTGGTGAAATAATGAATGTCGTTGTGATAGCTGTCGACCAGTAGGTTTTCAGGAGTCCAGCTCTGATAACCCACCTCGTTAACCGAGCGGGAATCGGAGTGATCGTGTTGGATCTCCATTTTAGTTTCGACAAATGTCATAAGCCAATTACCTCAAAATAAAGTAACACTAAGGGATGGGACGTAAATCAAAAAACTCAACATCAACTTGAAAATTACGCTTCAAGTATCCAGAGGATTTCTTATGCAGCTCAGTAATCTGAACTTGTGCTTGACTCAAATGTGTATGAGCTTCGCTACCAGGTTTTTTAAGCTGCGCAAAATATTCGTCCATCAGTGGACAATCGGCGTCAAAGAAAAAGCTCTTCTCGCTCGGATTATAGGAAAGTGGATAGAGCGTGCAACCAAAAGGCTTTTCATCACCCAGCTTACAACCCTTGTTGCCTAAGTGTTCACAACGACGATCTATACAGACACTACCTAAACGCTTCTTTTCAGACGCAGTCAGGGTGATCTCTAGTGGTGAATAGCCCTCATCGACATTACAGCATTTCTGACATACAGCGCAGTGATCAAACAGCATGGATACCTCCAACAGGAGACAGCCGCTCTGCCGTTTGTTTAGCATTCACGGAATTTTGGGGGAAACAATCTCTTTGCCTTGGGATTGGCGTCACCTGAGAAAAACCAGTCGGCGATGAAATTGAAATAGAAAGCAAATTTATCGTTATCTTTTTTAAGCTCGTTTCTGATGCTGCCGGATTCGCAGTCAGAACGAATTAGTCTCACCAACCTAGTGGTGTGAACTTGGACTCGCTATGAATCCACTTTCCCACCGCTTGCATTCTACTTACTAACGACACCTCAGCATCCAACCAAGTTGCCGCGCTACTGATTTTGTAAACTAAGCCAGAGCCTTTACCTACTGACTCCAAGATCACGATTTAGTTTTCACCTTATCTGCAATCATCTTCTTTATTTTCAGCGAGCCGCAAAACACTGCACTACTTCGCACATTTATTTTGCATGAACCGAATTTTATCCATCTAATGAAATAATGGAAGAAAAATTTTCATAAAATACGATTTATTTTCTAATTAATGCCC
>JBEDCU010000029.1:0-6257 GCA_041176585.1 Pseudomonadota bacterium | reverse complement strand
GTTAATAATTATTTTTGAGTTAAATTTTTAAAAATATGCGAGGGTTGAGTTGGCCTAATCATTGCTAATGTCTTAGTGTTTTCACTTAATAAAAGGACCACTAATGTCAACTAGCACTTCCTCAGCAAGTCAACGTAATTCTTACCCTTCCCAATCTGCATCACAAGAAAAATCAGATGTTTCGTTTCATTCAACTGTAAGCGTTAAGAATAAATCACAGATCAATGAGGAAAATTCTGCGAGAAATAACGATGAATCAGTGGAATTAACATCAACGATCAAAACACCGAGACTAAAGACCAAAACACCACAAGCACAAAATAGTCGTGAGTTGTTTAATAAGTCTTCAACGCCGGAACGTTCGGTAGATCAATCTGGTTCTCGCTATGCCTCTAAAGCGTCGAATGAATCAGAAGAAAGTGAAATAATAAAAGTAAATCCGGTGCCTGTAGCAGAGTCATCTTCCGAACCTAGGTTGGTAGCTCGTACAAATAGATTTGTACTCACTGCATCCGCAGTCGCTGGACTGAGTATGCCTTTTATTATGATGTTGGGCCCAAATGATCTTGCAAGTCGTGCGGCTTGGGTTGGTGTGGCAGTAGCATCAGGGCTAGTTTTAGGTGCCGCTTATTGTTTTGGTGATTATGTAAGCGAGCTTCATGACCAAGTTCAATCACAAATAAAAAGTGAAATTTCGCCAGCTTAATTTTTATTAGATTTTGGTCAGTCTACGGTTTGGTTTAACTTAGACTGACCGATAGTGAGTTATTTTTTACTGTTTTTATTAGTCTGACTAGCCAGTTCACGCGCTTGCATCATGGATTGAAGTAATTCAGCCGTCAAAGTTAGCTTAATACCTTTGCTGTGAATTTTCTGCGTATTGCCTTCTTCAATAGAACAAGCCATTTCTCTACAATTTGTTATTTGCTGTCCGATTTGTAACAGACGTGTTCTGAGTGCGCGTTCAGTTTGTGAAACTGATGTGTTGGGGAGTGTGCTAAGTCTGGGAATATTTTTTTGATAGTTAGGTGGAGACTCTTCTTGCGCATAACTAGGCTGTAAAGAAGTTTGCATTCCAATTACGTAATGTGACATTTGCGCTTGCTCCTTAAATCTGACATCTCAATGAGGAGACAGAGAGCAAAAAACATACCACTGACTTAAAGCCTAGGTTTTATCTTGCGAGTGATTTTGAAACGGCAAAGCTATTCCGGCTAATTGTTACGGCAAATTTTGATGTGGTCAGAGCTTGCCGTTTGCCGCTGTGCGAATAGGAGAGTATTGGTTAGTAAATTTTTTTACTGTTGGTTTATTCGACAGTCACTGACTTTGCAAGATTGCGTGGTTTATCAACATCGGTGCCTCGTGCAAGGGCTGTGTGATAGGCAAGCAACTGCAGTGGCAGTGTATGCAAGATAGGAGATAGTTGTCCGTAATGTTCTGGTAAACGAATGACATGCAAACCTTCACTAGAGGTGATGTGTGAATCTGCGTCGGCAAAAACATATAACTGTCCACCACGTGCACGTACTTCTTGCATGTTAGATTTTAGTTTTTCTATCATTGTGTCATTCGGTGCAACAGTCACAACAGGCATTTCTTCTGTGACGAGTGCAAGTGGTCCATGTTTCAGTTCACCAGCTGGATAAGCTTCAGCGTGAATATAAGATATTTCTTTTAGCTTGAGTGCGCCTTCAAGTGCAATCGGATAATGCAAACCTCTTCCTAAAAAGAGAGCATTTTCTTTGCGAGCAAAAGCATCAGCCCATGCAATGATTTGTGGCTCTAGTGCTAATACACTGGTGAGTGCGGCAGGCAAGTGGCGTAGTTGTTTGAGTTGTGATGCTTCTTGCTCAGCGTTTAAACGGCCACGTAGTTTCGCCAGAGTCAGTGTTAATAAATACAGTGCTGCTAGCTGTGTTGTGAAGGCTTTGGTTGATGCGACACCAATCTCAACACCGGCGCGTGTTAAGTATGAGAGCTCAGTTTCGCGCACCATCGCAGAAGTAGCGACATTGCAGATGGAAAGTGTGTGTTTGTGACCAAGTTGTTTTGCATACTGAAGTGCTGCCATGGTGTCAGCAGTTTCACCAGATTGTGAAATCACAATCACTAAGGCATTGGGGTTAATTGCTGGTTCGCGATAACGATATTCACTTGCGATTTCTACATTGGTGGGAATGCCTGCAATGCTCTCTAACCAGTAGCGTGCTGTCATGCCTGAGTAGTAGCTTGTGCCACATGCAAGAATTTGTATCGCATCGATTTGATTAAATACCTTGCCCGCTTCTTTACCAAATAATTCTGGTGTGAAGCTGAGTACACCTTCGAGTGTGTCGCTAATAGCGCGTGGTTGCTCGAAGATTTCTTTTTGCATGTAGTGGCGATAAGGGCCAAGATCAATTGCGCCCGAATAAGCTTGCACTGTTTGTGCTTGTCGCGTTACCAGCTTGTCGTTAAGGTCGCTAATGACTACAGCTTGTAAACCTACATCGGCGATATCGCCTTCTTCTAGATAAATGATTTGATCGGTAGTGCCCGCTAATGCCATGGCATCGGATGCGAGAAAGTTCTCGCCTTGTCCTAAGCCGATGATGAGTGGGCAACCACGACGTGCGCCAACTACGCGTTCTGGTTCGTCTTTGCAAAATACCGCAATAGCAAAGGCGCCATGTAGACGTTTTACAGCTGTTTTAACCGTGGCTAATAAGTCACCGTTATATAAATGATTAATCAGATGCGCAACGGCTTCGGTGTCGGTTTGTGATTCAAACACATAGCCTAGCTGCATCAGCTCAGCACGTATCTCTTCATAGTTTTCTATGATGCCGTTGTGGACTAAGGCGATGCGTTGTTCACCATCTTTGCTCGAAAAATGTGGGTGAGCATTGTTGGTAGCTGGCGCACCATGTGTAGCCCAACGTGTGTGCGCAATGCCTGTCTGACCAGTAAAGTGTGTTTCAGCGACTTGCGTTTCTAGCTCCGCTACGCGCGCTACACTGCGTGAACGTTTCAATCCTTGCTGATGCACTGCTACACCACAGGAATCATAACCACGATATTCAAGGCGTTTCAGTCCTTCTAGCAGGACAGGAACAATATTGCGTTGCGCTACAGCGCCGACGATGCCGCACATGAGGAATCCTATTTTTTCTGTTTAACTGGACGTTGCCAGTCTGCGATGCTGATTTGTTTGGCGCGTGACACAGTCAAACTATTTGCTGGAGCATCTTTGGTTAAGGTGGTGCCTGCACCGAGTGTGGCACCTTTGCCTACGGTGACAGGTGCAACGAGCTGACTATCACTGCCTATGAAGGCGTCATCTTCAATAATGGTGCGGTGTTTGTTGGCGCCATCATAGTTACAGGTAATGGTTCCAGCGCCTATGTTAACGCGCTCACCAACGGTAGCATCACCTACATACGCAAGATGATTGGCTTTACTCTTGCTACCAAACTGACTATTTTTTACTTCCACAAAATTACCGATATGAACGTGATCTGCAAGAGTAGTTCCAGGACGTAGTCTTGCATAGGGACCAATTTCTGCTGCTTCACCAATGACGCTGTCTTCGATATGGCAAAAAGGTTTAATTAGTGTGCCTTTTGCTATGCGAGCATTTTTAATCACGCAGTTTGCACTGATGGTCACGCCATCTTCTAGTTCAACTTTGCCTTCAAAGACACAACCCACGTCGATGACGACATCACGACCACAGTGCAATTCACCGCGCACATCGAGTCGTGCGGGATCCATCAATGTGACGCCTTGTTCTAATAAGGCATGGGCAATGTTATGTTGATGTATGCGCTCTAATTCGGCTAACTGTACTTTACTGTTCACGCCTAGCGTCTCCCATGCATGAGCAGGTTGCGATGAGGTTACTGCAACACCATCTGCAACTGCGCTAGCGATGATGTCGGTTAAGTAGTACTCACCTTGTGCGTTGTTGTTGGATAGATTGGCTAGCCAGCGTTTTAGATGCGTGGTGGGTGCGATTAGTATGCCGGTGTTGACTTCATGAATCTGACGCTCGGTTTCGTTAGCATCTTTTTGTTCAACGATGCGCACAATGTTATTTTGCTCGCGCACGATACGGCCATAGCCAGTAGGGTCATCAAGATCAACGGTGAGTACAGCGAGTTTATCTTTGCCTGCAGCTGCGACTAATTTTTGTAAGGTACTAGAGGTGGTAAGTGGTACATCACCATACAGCACGAGCGTGGGCTGTGTTTCATCTAAAACGGGTAGCGCTTGTGTGACTGCGTGCCCAGTTCCCAACTGCGGTTCTTGTAGAGCGAAATGCAAATCATCTGCAGCTAGTCGCTGCGGTACGAGATCGCCGCCATGGCCATATACAACACAGCATCGTTGTGGTGACAGGCTTCTTGCGGTATCAATCACATGCAAGAGCAAAGGTTTACCTGCTAATGCATGCAAGACCTTGGGTAGGTCGGATTGCATGCGTTTTCCCATGCCGGCAGCGAGGATGACAACGTTCATAGGCAGATATTCATTTGATTCAAAATTTTAGCACGCTGCTTTAAGGTGGCGATTGCTTGCGCTCTTGTTTGTTACATAATTTCTCATTTATTCAATTTACTTATCGCTATGACTATGTAACTTGATTACCGATGGTTCATTGATATTGCTTGCACAGGGCTCATCATCAAAAGCAATATCGCCATCAGGCATCGGTGAGCCAGTCACTGCTAAGTCTACAAAATTAAACTGGCTGCGATCCATTAAATGACTAGGTACGACGGTAGAGAGTGATGAAAAAATGTTATCTACGCGCCCAGGAAATTTTTTCTCCCATTCACGCAGCATGCCTTTGATTTGTTTGCGTTGCAGATTTTCTTGGCTGCCGCACAGATCACAAGGAATGATAGGAAATTGTTTGACTGCTGCATAACGCTCAGTATCTTCTTCAGTAACATAAGCCAGTGGTCGAATTACAATATGTTTGCCATCATCGGATTGTAGTTTTGCGGGCATGCCTTTGAGTTTGCTACCGAAAAACATATTCAAGAAAAAAGTTTCCATGATGTCGTCGCGGTGATGACCGAGTGCGATTTTTGTAGCACCTAATTCATCTGCAACACGATACAGAATGCCTCTTCTTAAGCGCGAGCAAAGTGAACAAGTTGTTTTACCTTCAGGTATGACGCGTTTAACAATACTGTAAGTGTCTTGATTTTCGATGTGAAACGGTATGCCTAGTTTGCTTAAATAATCAGGCAACACATGCGCAGGAAAATTCGGTTGTTTTTGGTCTAAATTCACAGCGATGATGTCGAATGAAATCGGCGCGCGTTCACGTAGAGTCATCAAAATATCAAGCATGGCGTAACTATCTTTGCCACCTGATAGGCAGACCATGACTTTGTCGCCTTCTTCAATCATATTGAAGTCGCCGATAGCTTGACCTACTAAGCGGCATAATCTTTTATTTAGTTTATTATTTTCATAGGCGATTTTTTCTGCTTGTTTGGCAGAGATGTCACTCTTGATTTCTGCTTGAGGCGTGAGTAGTTGATGCATTCAACTCTCCTTGATGTGAAAAACTTCTACACCAACTGCATCGCAATCAGGATACACATCGGGTTTTTCACTGGAGATGCTGACTGCGCGCACTTTTGGGTGGGCGAGTAATGTGCGAGCTATATTATCTACGAGTGTTTCTTGTAAGTGAATATGACCGTGTGCTACATGCTGCGTAATAGTCTTGCGTATGAAATCGTAATCCACTACTTCATCGAGGTTATCTTCTTTGGGTGTGGAAGCAGCTAAGGGAATGAAAAGATCCACATTGAATACGACGCGCTGTTCTCCTTTTTTTTCGAACTCATGCACACCAATATTAATCATGACTTCATAGTTACGAAGAAAAAGTCGGCGACATGTTGAAAGAGTGGAGTGAGTTAACGTTGAAGACATAAAAACTTTCGGATTCAAAGAGTGAGATGTGCGCTTTATTTGGCGACAAACATCACATCGCGCTGTAAAGGAATTAAATGTTGACCACCATCGACTAACAAGGTGGTGCCTGTGATGGCTTGAGCTTGTGCGAGATAGCAGACTGCTTGTGCAATATCATCAGGATTACTACTTTTACCTAATGGTGTTTGAGTATGTGCTTTTGCAAAACCTTGTTCGGTTTGATCGCCTGATACCATTGTTAAGCCAGGGGCAAGTCCAACCACACGTACTTTGGGTGCGAGCGCTTGCGCTAAGAGACTGGTGGCGGTATGTAG
>JBEDCU010000028.1:0-3582 GCA_041176585.1 Pseudomonadota bacterium | reverse complement strand
GATGCGAGTAATTCTTTAATTTCAGTAGTGCCTTTTGCGAGAGCAGCTAATAAAAGAATGCGATTAGAAATACTTTTAGAACCTGGCAATCTGACTGTGCCATGTGCTGAGCTCGCAGGTTTTAAATCAATGTGATGGGGATAATGTTTCATTAATCTCCACCTTGCTCATAGGTGCGTTTTTGCTCTGCCATTTCGATTGCATTAATCCATGACTGTCTAGCTGATTGTGCTTGCGAAAAAATTTTTTGCAAACCATTGCCATCAGCCGCTTGCAATAAGCTGCGCATTTTATTCAGTTGATTGATGTAAGTATCAAGCTCTACCAATAAAGCTGATTGATTGGCTAATACGATGTCGCGCCACATTTCAGGCGATGAGCCTGCAATGCGTGTGAAATCACGAAAACCACTGGCTGCATATTGAAACAATAAATCGGCTTTACTGTTTGCAGCAATATCATCGACTAAGGCATAAGCTAGAAAATGTGGCAAATGACTGACTGCTGCAAACACTGCATCATGTTCTTCTGCACTTAATTCATGTATCAATGCGCCACAATGCTTCCAAGCTGCACTTACACTTGCGATTGAAGTCGATGCATTTTCAGGCAATGCTGTCAGCACGACTTTTTTACCTACATATAAATCCGCTAATGCAGCTTCAGGACCATTTTGTTCACGACCTGCAATCGGATGACCAGGCACAAACTGCGCAATTTTTCACCCAATGCCAATCGCGCTGCTGTTACCACATCAGATTTCGTACTACCTGCATCAGTGACGACTGTGTGTGCTTGAAGATAAGGCGCAATCGACGCTAACACTGCTTGTGTTTGCGCTACCGGCGTTGCAATTAATACGAGATCAGCATCACTGACTGCAGTGACGTCACCAATCACGTCAATAATGCCTAAGGATTTTGCACGTTCTAGTGTTTCAATGCGACGACCCACACCAACAACCTGTTCAACCACACCTGCTTTTTTTAAAGCGAGTGCAAATGAACCACCTATGAGTCCAACACCAAAGATAACGATTTTTTTAAAGGGTGGCATGCTCAGTGCATCAGCCTATGATGGTTTGAAGCGCAGCAAGGAATACCGCATTTTCTTCTGGCAGTCCTATTGAGACTCTTAACCACTGTGGCAATCCATAGTTACCAACTGGGCGCACGATTATGCCTTTTTTAAGTAAAGCGAGATTTACTTTTGCACCTGCATCATTTGCCTCACCAGCTTTAAATAAAACAAAATTACCAAATGAAGGAATGAAGGTGAGACCCATTTGAATCAGGGCATTGGTTATTTGTGTGTAACCTTGATTATTTATCTGCGCGCTCTTAGCAAGAAACGCTTCATCTTGCAAAGCAGCGATGGCTGCTGCTTGCGCTAAGGAGTTCACATTAAACGGTTGACGTAAACGATTCATTAAATCAGTCAACTCTGCTTGCGCAATACCAAAACCTATTCGCAAGCCTGCTAATCCATAAGCTTTAGAAAAACTACGTGACACAATTAAATTCGGATGTTGGGCTACCCACCCCAATGCATCGTAGCGCTGATTGACAGGCAAGTATTCTGTATAAGCTTCATCTAATACGATCACCACATGCTTTGGTATGGAGCGTATGAAAGCGAGTATGTGATCACCCTCTATGAAGGTGCCCGTAGGATTGTTCGGGTTCGCAACAAAGATTAAACGCGTATCAGGTTGCACCGCTTTAGCCATTGCGTCGAGATCATGACTAAAATTTTTAGCCGGCACAACGATGGCTTTTGCTCCCACTGCTTGCGTTGCCAGTGGATACACAGCAAATGAATATTCTGAATACACGACTGATTCACCAGTACGCACTAATGAACGAGTAGCGAGTTCAAGTATGTCGTTAGACCCATTACCTAATGTAATCCATTCAGGCGCTACATTAAATTTTTTACTAATAGTGGCTTTTAAATCGAAGCCATTCGAATCAGGATAACGCGCCAGTTCAGCCAATGCAGCTTGCATTGCTTGTTGCGCTGACTCAGGAATACCTAATGGATTTTCATTCGATGCTAGCTTGATGATCTTAGATTCATCTAGACCAAACTCACGTGCTACTTCTGCAATAGGTTTACCGCCCTGATAAGGAGCGATAGCACGAACATAATCAGGACCAAATGAATGTGACATAGTGAGTAAAAATCAGAGTAAAAGATCAGAGTGCAAAGGGATAAGAGCCAAGCACTTTAAAAAAAGCAGCACGTGATTGCAAGGCTTGCAGTGCTTGCGCTACTTTTGTATCTTGCGCATGACCTTCGACATCAACGTAAAAATAATAATCCCAACTACCTGTACGTGCTGGTCGTGATTCGAAACGCGTCATGGATACACCATGCTTAGCTAAGGGCTCGAGCAATTCATACACAGCACCTGGTTTATTGGGCACTGATAAAACGAGTGAAGTTTGATCACGTCCCGATGCAGTCGGCGAGAGTCTACCAATGACAGCAAAGCGAGTCCGATTATGTGGATCATCTTGTATGTGCGCATGTGCTATCGCTAAACCATAACGCGTTGCAGCCATTTCAGAAGCGATCGCAGCAATCGTAGTATCTTCACTTGCTAAGCGCGCAGCTTCGCCGTTCGATGCAACTGCATGTCTTTCAATTTGTGGATAGTGATGATTTAACCAAGCCTGACATTGAGCCAATGCTTGTGAATGCGCACAAATACGCTTTACAACTTCTAGTGATCCACTCTTAGTCAGCAAACTATGATGAACAGGCAGCGATAATTCACCGCTTATAGATAAAGAAGTTTGCAAGAGTAAATCTAAAGTGCGATTTACTGTGCCTTCGGTTGAATTTTCAATGGGCACCACACCAAAATCTGCAGTACCTGCTTCGGTAGCACGAAAGACTTCATCAATTGAGATGCAAGGCAAACCTGTGACGGACTGACCAAACTGCTGCCACACTGCTTGTTCACTGTAAGTGCCAACTGGGCCAAGAAAAGCGACTGTGATGCGACGCTCTAGCGCACGACATGCTGACATTACTTCTCTAAAGATGGTTTGCAAATCAGAAGATGGCAGAGGACCAGCATTATTTGCAGCGACACGTGCTAAGACTTGGGCTTCACGTTCAGGCCGAAAAATAGGCGCATTAGTTTCTGCTTTAACGTGCCCTACTTCCTGAGCCACACGCGCACGCTGATTTAATAATGCGAGTAGTTGCGCATCAATCGCATCAATTTGCTCACGTAGAGGCTGCAGTTTGTCATCACTCATAGATAGGCAATTTTTATTTTAGTTGCAGAGTATTGTCAGAGCGTCGCTATGCTTAAAAATGCATTCAACCGTTATTCAACTGTACCATCAGACGCTGCATCCGGTGCGGCGTCATCGGCAACTACGTCATCGGCAACTGTATCATCTGATGCAGAACCATCATCTTCAGCATCCGCTTCAGCAATACGCTGTAGTCCAGATAATTTTCCACCATCTTCAACCGCAATCAGTGTCACACCTTGTGTAGCACGACCCATCTCACGAATTTCAGATACACGGGTACGAATCAAGATGCCGCCTGTGGTGATGA
>JBEDCU010000027.1:0-3966 GCA_041176585.1 Pseudomonadota bacterium | reverse complement strand
AGCTGATAATTTATTTACACTGACATCACTAAGGAGTCACTATGCAAATTATTCAAGGAGGACGTGGCAGAGGTCGCTATCTGGTTAGCAGCAAAGACAGCGGCATCTTAGTGGAATTTATAGAACAGTCTAGTGATGATGCTTCATTAAGCTTGTTAGACACCAGAGGACCTACAGAGAGTCCACACACTGCGTTATTTGACATGCCACATGAAACCGCAGTTTTATTATCGCTAGAATTCAAAGATCAAGGTGATCTACGAATAGAACCTGATCTTCCAGCGAAAGTATTTGGCGGTTGGACACAATAAAACCTCACATCAACATCAACCGTTGCAAGGAACCATATGGAAAATAATTTGCAACATGGACTCTCATCACAAGACACCTATGACCCTAGTCATTTACTAGATACCTTACGAGAACGCATGCAACTAAAAAATGATGCTGCGCTGTCACGTTTATTAGAAGTCGCACCACCTGTGATCAGCAAAATTCGGCATCGCGCCTTACCAGTGGGTGCATCACTATTAATACGTATGCACGAGGTGACTCAGATGAGTATTCGCGAGTTACGTGCATTAATGGGAGATAGAAGAAAAAATTACCGCTTTTCAGATGCACAAGGAAAGCCTAAGCAATCCTAAGCAAAAATAAACGTTAACGCTCTAAATAACCACCACTGTGGTGGTTATCTTTTTTTAGAACACGACTAAATCACGCATGCTTTCACCAGCATCTAACTTATCAAAGCCACGATTAATATCGTCTAATTTTAAACGCTCACCCATTAATTTATTAATTGGTAATTTACCAGCCAAATACAAACCGATATAACGTGGCACATCACGTGAAGGTACACAAGAACCTATGTAGCTACCTTTAATCGTGCGTTCTTCTGCAACTAAACTCACTTGCTGCAATGGCCAGTTATGTTGAGGATGTGGCAAACTTGCAGTGACTGTGGTTCCGCCACGTTTTGTTACGCGATAAGATAATTCCATGGCTTGAATCACGCCTGCCATTTCAAAGGCAAAATCAACACCACCTTTAGTCGCTTCTTTCACTTTCGCAATCACATCAGGGTCCCGCGCATTAATCGTGAAGGTAGCACCTAATGATTTTGCGATTTCTAATTTGCTTTCGTTCAAATCAATGGCTACGATATCTTTCGCACCAGAAGCAACCGCACCAAGCAAAGAACATAAACCTACGCCACCTAAACCAATCACAGCAGCACTTTGACCTGGCGTCATCTTCGCAGTATTCACAACTGCACCAAATCCCGTTAAGACTGCACAACCAAATAGCGCAGCTTCAACTGGATCAATATCTTGTTCTATCTTCACACATGAACGACGTGAGACCACAGCATGTTCTGCAAATGCAGAAACCCCCACATGATGATGCACTGCTTGTGAACCTAAATGTATTCGACGCTGACCTGATAACAATGTACCTTTGCCATTTGCATCCGCACCTGGCTCACATAAAGCGGGACGACCTTCCATACAAGGCATGCAATGACCACAACTAGGCACAAACACCAACACAACCATGTCACCGACTTTTAAATCCGAGACACCTTCACCCACTTGCATGATCTGACCTGATGCCTCATGCCCTAATGCCATAGGCACAGGGCGAGGACGCACACCATTAATCACAGACAAATCAGAATGACACAGACCGGCTGCCTTCATCTTCACCAACACCTCACCTGAGCCTGGTGCATCAAGCTCTATCTCTTCTATCTTTAACGGTTTACTTTCCGCGAAAGGTGCTTGTTTATCTAAAGTATGGAGAACAGCTGCTCTGGTTTTCATGATGTGTATTCCTATTAAATCGTACGACCGCCATCGACGGGCATTTCTAAACCAGTTAAAAATTCTGCAGCATCTGTGCCTAAGAAAATCGCAGCAGCAGCCATGTCACGTGGTTCACAGAAACGACCTAAAGGAATAGTGGAAATAAACTTTGCACGATTTTCAGGAGTATCAGGTATGCCCATAAAGTCACCTAACAAACCTGTCGCACCCATCACTGGACACAAAGCATTCACACGAATCTTGTCAGGTGCAAGTTCAACAGCCATCGCACGTGACAGTAAATTCACCGCACCTTTCGATGCGTTATACCAAGACAAACCTGGACGAGGACGTATACCTGCTGTTGAACCTACGTTAATGATCACACCACCTTGACCACGTTTGCGCATCAACGGCACAACTGCATGAGTCATGAAATAGATTGACTTCACATTAATATCAAACACACGATCAAAGGTTTTTTCATCCACATCCAACATAGGTTGGTTTTTATGTGTGGTACCTGCATTATTAATCACAATATCTGGTACACCAAATGTGTCTACGCAAGCCTTCACCATGGCATTTACTGAATCAGCATTCGCTACATCACATGTGACTGCTTTCGCATGGGCGCCGAGTGCTTGCGCAACACGCTCACCAGCTACTGCATTCAAATCCGCAATAATAACTTTTGCACCTTCTCGAATATAGCCTTCTGCCATACCTTCACCAAAACCACTACCTGCGCCAGTAATGATAGCGACTTTGCCGTTAAGTTGACCCATACCTACTCCCAATTAAATGAATTTTTAAAATTTTAATTTTGCATCAGAATAAATTAACCATAGTACTGCACCACTGTTTTGGTGACACTAAACTCTTCCAAGGCAAGAAAACCTTTCTCGCGTCCGTGACCACTTTTCTTCATGCCACCGAAAGGAAGTTCCACACCACCACCAGCGCCATAGCAATTAATAAAAACCTGTCCGCTATCTATGCGTTGCGCTAAACGTGATTGACGACTGCCATTCTCTGTCCATACACCAGCTACTAAACCATATTCCGTAGCATTGGCTAATTGCACGGCATCTTCTTCGTCTTTGAATGACATAGCAGAAAGCACAGGACCAAACACTTCTTTACAAGCGAGATTATGTTCACGTGGCACAGCACCAAACAATGCAGGCGCAACAAAATAACCATCTTTAGAAATACCATCAGCTAAAGCGCCACGAGCAAGCACAGGCACACCGGATGCAATCGCTTCATCGATGAAGCTATTCACACGGTTGAATTGTTTTTTATTCACGATAGGGCCACAATCTAAATCCATCTCAGGTGTACCTACTTTGACTTTCTTAAAAGCCTCAGCCACCTTGCTGACAAATTGATCGTAAATATCTTGTTGTATAAGTAAACGACTACCTGCTGAACAAGTCTGACCTGCATTTTGTGTAATCGCTTTTACAATCACAGGTACAGCTTTATCAAAATCCACATCATTAAAAACGATTTGCGGTGACTTACCGCCCAACTCTAAAACGCAAGGTACAGAATTTTTCGCAGTCGCTTCTTGTACCATCACACCCACTTCAGGTGAACCTGTGAAGGTTGCAAAGTTAATACCGGGATGTGCAGTCAGTGCAGCACCCGCTTCATGACCATAACCTGTGACGACATTCAATGCACCTGCAGGTAAACCTGCTTCCATTGCTAATTCAGCTAAGCGTATGCCTGACAAGCACGCATCTTCAGAAGGTTTTAATACACATGCATTACCCATCGCGAGTGCAGGCGCTAAGGTGCGACCAAACATCTGTGCTGGATAATTCCAAGGAATGATATGTGCGGTTACACCATGTGGCACACGTATAACTTGAACGTTATAGTTATTTAAATAAGGAATTTGTTCACCATGAATTTTGTCAGCAGCACTGCCATAAAATTCAAAATATCGCGCAACCGCAACAATGTCATTGCGCGCTACGGTCATAGGTTTGCCTGTATCTTGGGATTCAATTTTCGCAATCTCATCCGCATACTTAACGATTAAGTCAGCAAATTTCATCATAATGCGGCCGCGCTCAGTTGCCGTCATACGACCCCATGCGCCATGCAATGCACGTCGTGCTGCTTGCACTGCTAAATCAATATC
>JBEDCU010000026.1:0-6735 GCA_041176585.1 Pseudomonadota bacterium | reverse complement strand
AAAATTGAAGACACATTGGCTGGAGCCAGTGCACCAATCACAAATTGCGCAGGATCTTCTGACCAGAGAACGATATCTACACGTTCACCACCTAACTCGCCTGTAACGCCTTGCACACGTGAACCGCGCATACCAACACAAGTACCAATCGGATCGATGCGTTTATCGCTTGTGTAAACAGCGATTTTTGCGCGCACACCAGGATCACGTGCAGCAGATTTAATTTGTAGCAGGCCTTGCTCTATCTCGGGAACCTCGAGTTCAAATAATTTCATGATGAACTCTGGTGCAGTACGCGACAAAATCACTTGTGGACCACGTGCGTTTCTATCAATTCTTAAAATGAATGCACGTACACGATCGCCGATACGAAGATTTTCTTTCGGGATCATTTGATCACGCGGCAAACGCGCTTCAATCTTGCCTGATTCAACGATGGCATCACCACGTTCCATACGCTTAATCGTGCCAGTGACTAAGGTGTCACCACGCTCGAGAAAATCAGCCAATATTTGTTCGCGTTCTGCATCACGAATGCGCTGTAAGACAACTTGTTTCGTGTCTTGAGCAAAGCGACGACCGAATTCAACCGACTCAATCACTTCTTCGATGTAATCATCGACTTCTATGTCATCGATCTGTTCTTTTGCTTCGAACAGCAAAATTTCCTGATCCGGTAATTGCAAACCAGCTTCATCCGGTACCACATGCCAACGTCTGAAAGACTCGAACTCGCCCGTGTCGCGATCAATCGCAACGCGAATATCTACTTCACCTTCGTAGCGTTTTTTGGTGGCTTGTGCCAACGCATGCTCGAGCGCGCCAAATACAACTTCTTTGTCGACATTCTTCTCACGCGCTAACGCATCAACCAGCATCAAAATTTCGCGACTCATTTACGACTCCTGAAATCCACTATAGGCACTAAACGTGCCTTATCCACTTCTGCCAACGAAAACTCCAACATCGCCGGCCCGTCTTTACCTTCAAATTCCAACTTTAGTACATCGCCCTCGGGAGCATGCAACACACCCTGAAACGATTTGCGGTTAGCTGCACTTGGCATAGCCATACGCAACTTCACCGTTACTTCACATCCTGTAAAGCGGATGTAATCCGACATTTTCTTTAATGGCCTATCCAAACCTGGTGACGATACTTCTAGACGCTCATACGCTGCGTTCTCCACAGTCAGCACATGCAAAAGCTGATGCGTCACTTTCTCGCAATCTTCCACCGTGATGGAAAGCTCTTCACCCGGAGGATGATCGATATAAACTCGCACCAATCCGCGCGCTGCTTGCTCGAAATCCACCAACTCATAACCCATACCGGTTACGGTTTTTTCAATTAATACGGATAAAACCAACATATCTCCATCAGGTTTTGCTATCGATGCATGCTGCAAACTACCGACAACATCAATCTGTTCAGGAAAAAAAAAATGGGCAAGTGCCCATCTTTCTTATTTGCCTGCCTGATTCTTGATTCGACTCCAACGCTACAAGGCGCGTGCCGGCTCAGGCCTACTATTTATCTAGCCACGCATTATATGTGATAAGACCTTATGCCGCAATGCGGAAGCACTGCCTGCGAGCGTTATTATCAAAATTAAATCTCTTGAAAAATCAACCTCTTGAGCGACGTCTCGCCCCATTACCATTGCTAAATTGACCAGTTGACCAGTCATTTGAGGGACCAGAAGAATGCGGGCTACGACGGCGCTGTCCATCTTGTGTTCTTGGCGTACGGGTTCCGGTGCCAGTGGTCGGAAAACCTAAAGAAGTTTGCAGCGGATCCGGTTGACGCGGACGGCTAGGTCGTTTCGGATTGGTGCCCGAACGATTCGGCGCTCCCTCAGGACGCCACTGTCCAGCCCCTGCTCCGGCACCTGCGCCAGCACCCGCTCCACGATAACCATCGCGCACATTGCCATTGATTGGACGGCCTGGACCTTTTTGCCCTGGACGACCAGGTTGTCCTTTATGTGCATTCGGAGCTTTTTCTAAACCACTTTGCGCAAGCAGACTGCGCACTGCATGTTCATCTAACTCTTCCCAACGACCACGCTTTAAAGCAGGTGGCAAAGTCATCACACCATAACGGGTACGAATCAGTCGTGACACTGTCAAACCGACTGCTTCAAACATACGTCGTACTTCGCGATTACGACCTTCAGAGATCACGACGCGATACCAACGATTCACACCTTCACCACCACCATCAGCGATTTTTGCAAATTGCGCTATACCGTCGTCAAGTTCTACGCCGGCGAGTAATTTTTGACGCATACCTTCTTCTAATTCACCTAAGGTACGTACTGCATATTCACGTTCAATGCCATAACGTGGGTGCATGAGTTTGTTTGCTAAGTCACCAGAGGTTGTAAAGAGCAACAATCCTTCGGTATTAAAGTCGAGTCGTCCAACAGCTAACCATTTCGATGACTTCATAGTTGGCAAACGATCAAACACAGTTGCACGTCCTTCTGGATCACTAGTACTCACAATTTCACCTGCAGGCTTGTGATAGATGAGCACACGTGGTGGCTTATTACTGATTTTTCTTTGAATTAATTTACCGTTAATACGCACTTGATCTGCAGGCAAAATACGCTGACCAATATGCGCAGGCTCACCATTGACTGAAACACGTCCTGCGATAATTAATTCTTCCATATCGCGTCGTGAACCCAGTCCTGCATCAGCCAATACTTTATGCAACTTAGGTGCATCGTCATCGGCAGTTAAATCACGTCTAACAGGTTTGTGATTACGATGATGCGGCTTATTGAATTCTGATTTATCTTCACCAACAGCGAGTTCATCATATGAATCCGAAGTCACAAAACTAAACGCTGAATCCGCGTCACCATGCATATTTACTGCAGCGTGTGGTTTGCGATGATCTGGTCGACCATTTGGTCGTTTGTTGTTATTGGAGTGATTGCCGCTGTGATGATGATTTGGATTTCTATTTGGATTTCTATTTGGTTTATGCTCGCCAAATCGAGGTCCTGAAGTCGCTGGTGTTGTTTGAGCTGCTTGTACTGTTTGCTCTGTTGCTGACTTTACTTCAACTGACTGAGTTTCTGAGTTGGCCTCAATCGGATTTTTTTCAAACTGATTATGGTTGCGCGAGCGTCTTAATGATCGTGGACCACGCAAACCACGTCGAGCACCTTTAGATTCATTGCGTTTTTCAGATTCGCCACTTAGAGAACGCTCAGTATCATTCGGCACATGTTCGCTCCCACCCTCAGTAGTGCTACTGACGGGATCAGGAAAATCATTCGGCTTAGGTTGGGTCATTGGTACTTTGTGGATGCGGTTGGTTAGGTTCAGTTACATCGTCTATTTCGTGTTCATCTTCGTGGTCTTCTTCATCATGCTCTTCGTCATGATCTTCATGCTCTGAGCTAGCTTCTTCACCAATTGCTACTGAGGTATTTGTGTGCGCTTGATCATCTAATGATGTATCTGATCCATCAGGAAAATCTATCGAGGCTTGTAACAAGCTCGCTTGTAAATTTTTCTCCATTGCGTTGACGTTGGATACTGCTTGCCCTTGCCCGTCAACTTGCCCCATTTGCTGCAATGGCGGCAATTGATCTAATGAAGTTAAACCTAAATCATCTAAAAAATGTTTGGTGGTTGCAAACAAGGCTGGTCGTCCAGGCACATCACGATGACCGATAGCATCGATCCAACCTCTATCTTCTAACAATTTAATCGTTTGCGAACTGACGGCAACACCGCGAATATCTTCAATGTCACCTCGAGTAACTGGCTGACGATACGCAATAATTGCTAAAGTTTCTAAAGTCGCTCTTGTATATTTTGGCGGCTTTTCTGGATTCAAACGATCCAAAAATATTTTCATCTCAGGACGACTTTGAAAGCGCCAACCGGTAGATAGATGCACCAGCTCTACGCCTCGCTCAGACCAATCATGTACCAATTCCTCAAGCATGGTCTTGATGGTGTCGGCATCCATTGCATCTTCAATTAATTCTTCCGATCCGTTAAAAAGCTTCTTCAGATCGTTGATTGATAGCGCCTCATGAGTGCACAAAAGTGCTGTCTCGAGGACTTTTTTCGCCTCAGTAGTATTCATCACCGGTTCTTGTAAGACTAGTTGGTTGCAGTGTGCATCGATTAATCAGTGCCTGCATCATGAAATGCGGCATAGCCAGAAAAAGTCGTTGATGCTTTCAACCAGCTCACCCGGCGGAGTAAATTTTTCTTGGGGGCTGGCGCAATTAAGACTGATAAGACTGAAAAAGGGGGTTGGGTGAGCTTACCTGCTGTAACAGGATAGGACCACAACTATGACCTTCACTGAGCCGAATTATAGAGCAAGTCATGGACAATGTCATGAAGTGGAAACTTAACACTGATAAGTCCACGCACCAACATGATGGTTATCATGCCAGCTCAATTCAGCAACAAAGGAAATAAAAAACCAATGTTTAAGCCTGTTTCAGCTTATTTCATTTCAAAAAACAAATCCCTCAGCACGTCTAATACTAGGGATTTATTTTTAATAACTGGTTGCGGGGACAGGATTTGAACCTGTGACCTTCGGGTTATGAGCCCGACGAGCTGCCAGACTGCTCCACCCCGCGTCTGAAGGTGCGAAATATACAGTGTATCCCTGCGCATTGCAAATCCAATTCAAGCTTTATCTCAGTGTTACACTGGTTGATCTTAAAAATGCACTGTTACATGAATGTTTCAGGCTTTTCACACTCTATGAAATATTGCTCCGACTGCGCACATCCAGTATCTGTGCAAATACCCAAAGATGACACGCGTGAACGTTATGTATGTGAGCAATGCGGCATCATTCATTATCAAAACCCAAAAGTTGTGGTCGGTGCTATTCCGCTTTGGGACCAAGGCAAAGAATCACAAGTCTTGCTATGTAGACGTGCAATTGAACCACGCTATGGATATTGGACCCTGCCTGCGGGCTTCATGGAAAACAATGAAACAACTGCAGAAGCTGCAGAACGTGAAACCATGGAAGAAGCTGGCGCACGTATTGAAATGCAAGCACTCTTTAGCTTATTGAACGTCGCACATGTGCATCAAGTACATTTGTTTTATCGTGCACGTTTACTTGATATTAATTACGCAGCAGGTACAGAAAGTCTAGAAGTAAAACTGTTTACAGAATCAGAAATCCCTTGGGATGAATTAGCATTTCCTACTGTGTCGCATACATTAAAATTTTTCTTTAGTGATTTAGCGGCAAGTAGAACTGGAGGCAAATTTGGCTTTCATTCACTGGACATAACAAAACCTATGCGCAGTAATAAAACATAGTCTTACAGACTTAGCTATAAATTTAGCTACAAACTTGCCACAGCTCAGATCACACTTACCAACTCACTTCACGTTCAGGTGTAGCTGAAATTCTATGTACAGATAAATCTGCACCTTCATATTCTTCTTCAGGATCAAGACGAATACCTACGGTTTTTTTCAGCACGCCGTAAATGACGAATCCACCCACCACTGCAATCATGATGCCTAATACAGTACCCATTAATTGCGACCAGAATGAGACGCCACCTAAACCGCCTAATTCTTTATAGCCAAAGATACCTGCAGCAAGCCCACCCCAAGCACCACACAAGCCATGCAATGGCCACACACCCAATACATCATCAATCTTCCAACGATTCTGTGTGAGGGTAAACATCCAGACAAAAATATAACCCGCCACACCACCGGTGATCAGTGCAGCTAAGGGATGCATTAAATCTGAACCAGCACATACCGCAACCAATCCCGCTAACGGACCGTTATAAGCAAAGCCCGGATCATTCTTACCCATTATCACAGCCATTAGTGTTCCGCCCACCATCGCCATCAATGAATTCACTGCAACCAACCCATTCATCTTGTCTAGTGTTTGCGCACTCATCACATTAAAGCCAAACCAACCTACTGTGAGTATCCAAGCACCTAATGCTAAGAAAGGAATACTTGATGGTGGATGCGCAGCGACATTGCCATCCTTAGTGTAACGACCACGACGTGCACCTAATAAAATCACTGCTGGTAATGCAGCCCAACCTCCGACTGCATGCACGACCACTGAACCCGCAAAGTCATGAAAAGGTGCGCCAAAGCTTGCCTCTAACAATGCTTGAAACCCAAAGCGCTGATTCCATGCGATACCTTCAAACAGTGGATACACCAAACCCACCAGTAAAGCGGTCGCAGCTAGCTGAGGATGAAAACGTGCACGTTCAGCAATGCCGCCAGAAATGATGGCAGGAATAGCAGCAGCAAAAGTCAGCAAGAAGAAAAACTTCACCAACTCAAAGCCGCTTTTCTCCATCATGACTTCAGTGCTACCGAAGAAATTCACGCCGTAGGCAATCCAATAGCCCACGAAAAAATAGGCAATGGTTGAGACAGCAAAATCGACTAATATTTTGACTAGCGCATTGACCTGATTTTTCTTGCGTACAGTGCCCAACTCAAGAAAAGCGAAGCCAGCATGCATCGCTAAAATCATGATGGCGCCAAGCAAAATAAAGACAGCATCGGCTCCGGTACGGAAAGAATCCATGAAAATCTCCCAAATTATGTGCAAAATTTATAATTGATGATTCCCTAAAGCAAAATCTATACCGTTTTGGTGCAAATATTAGTTTATTGATTTATAAAGCTATTTTTAAATTGGCTATCTACACGCAAAAAATACGCACTATAAAAG
>JBEDCU010000025.1:0-10438 GCA_041176585.1 Pseudomonadota bacterium | reverse complement strand
CGCTAGAAAAAATGAATTAATAAACGCAATTAATGATATTCAAATCAAAATGAAGGAATTTGGGATTTCTGCGGATGATCTCGGTATCACTGGTCGCAAAAGAGTAGGTAAATCAACTCGTAAACCAGTCGCACCTAAATATAAAAATAATACGACCGGAGAAACATGGAGTGGTCGCGGCAAACCACCAAAATGGATGGCAGGTCACGATAAGTCACAATACTTAATCAAATAAATCTGATTGATTTTCATAAAAACAGCTGCTTGTCGCATAACAAGCAGCTGTTTTTTATTAGCGTAAAAAACCACGCGTCAAACCTAACAATAAAATCCGCGCATCTAACCAAAATCCGCGCTGCTCTAAATACCGTTTTGCATAATCTAATCGTATTGGTAATACCTGCTCAACATAGGCCTGCTCGAGTTCATCACCTTCTAAGCCAGCTAACATACGTTTTTCATCGGTAAATTCTATCGTTGCTAAATCGGCCAGACCGGGTTTGACTGACAAAATAAGCTTTCTATCCGCAGTCGGATAACAACCTACATAGCGCGGCAATTCGGCACGCGGCCCTACCAAACTTAAATCACCACGCAACACATTAATCAGCAAAGGCCATTGCGCAATGCCTAAGCGACGCAACACACCGCCTATACGCGTTACCTGCTCGCCATGACAGCCGCCCACCATTTCCATCGCATCTGGATCGCTTTTTGCCGTGTGAAATTCAAACACCTTCACCATACGACCATTGCGCCCAACACGATGGGGTCGCGCTAATACGGGACCACGCGATTCCAACCAAATCAAGCTGGCAATCAAGAGCGCTAACGGTATCAAACACAGTAAGGCTAGTAAGGAGAAAACCACATCAACACTTCGTTTCATAAACACCTACTCCTACAGATAATCAACATACTAAAACTGACAAAGAATGATGCAGTTATTCGGTCAAGTCCTGCAGCCCATCGCCACTGCGAATACGAGCATCACCAAGAGTACAATACGGCTTTTATTTTCTTGCGTGTGCAGACTAGTTTTCAGCACAGGTAAACACTCTTTTAAGCAGATCATCTCATGAGTCTTCAATGCGGCATCGTTGGCCTACCTAACGTAGGCAAATCTACTCTTTTTAATGCGCTCACTAAAGCCGGTATACCAGCAGAAAACTATCCATTCTGCACGATAGAACCGAATGTCGGTGTAGTGGAAGTGCCCGATCCGCGTTTAGGTCAGTTAGCAGAGATCGTCAAACCAGAGCGCGTTTTAGCAGCAACCGTTGAATTCGTCGATATCGCTGGCCTAGTCGCAGGCGCTTCTAAAGGCGAAGGCTTGGGCAATCAATTCTTGGCCCACATCCGTGAAACTGATGCCATCGTTAATGTCGTGCGCTGTTTTGAAGATGCAAATGTGATTCATGTGGCAGGCAAAGTCAGTCCGCTCGATGATATCGCTGTCATTCAAACTGAACTCGCGTTAGCAGATATGGGTACGGTAGAAAAAGCCATATACAGAGAAACCAAAAAAGCACGCTCCGGAGATAAAGATGCAGCTGCACTGGTCAGCTTGATGGAGAAGGTAATGACTGGTCTGAATGATGCGATACCCGTGCGCGCTATGGGTTTCGATAAAGATCAGCTTGCTATGCTCAAGCCACTCTGTTTGATTACGGCTAAACCCGCTATGTATGTCGCCAATGTGTCAGACACTGGGTTTACCAACAATCCCTTGCTCGACACCTTAACTAATTATGCAAAAACACAAAACGCACCTATCGTTGCGATTTGTGCTTCCATAGAATCAGAAATCGCTGATCTTGAAGACACAGATAAAGAAGCTTTTTTAACCGATATGGGCATGCAAGAACCGGGCTTAAATCGTTTAATCCGTGCTGCTTTTTCTTTGCTTGGCTTGCAAACTTATTTCACTGCTGGTGTAAAAGAAGTCCGTGCATGGACTATTCATACGGGTGACACTGCACCGCAAGCAGCTGGTGTGATTCACACCGATTTCGAACGCGGTTTTATTCGCGCACAAACCATAGCCTTTGATGATTTTATATCTCACAAAGGCGAGCAAGGCGCAAAAGAAGCCGGCAAGATGCGTGCTGAAGGAAAAGAGTACATCGTGAAAGATGGCGATGTATTGAACTTCTTGTTTAACGTGTAGTTCTACGACGATAAACAACTTAACTCTGAGGTGTTTTTAATTTCTCGTATTTAGCCATCAACTGTTCTTTGCTTTCATGCCAATCGGGATCGAGTGGTATGCAAGCAACCGGACAAACTTGTTGACACTGTGGCTCATTGAAATGCCCTACGCATTCGGTGCATTTATTCGGATCGATCTGATAGATCTCTTGGCCCATGAAGATGGCTTCATTCGGACACTCAGGTTCGCACACATCGCAATTGATGCAGTCTTGTGTGATTTTTAATGCCACGATTGCAAATCCAATTATTCTTTCGCTTTAATTTTCTGTAACAACCATTTCTCAACTGAGGGAAATACAAACTTAGAGACATCGCCACCTAAGATTGCAATCTCGCGCACTATGGTTCCAGAGATGAATTGATATTGATCGGAAGGTGTTAAGAATAAAGTTTCTACATCAGGCAGCAAATAACGATTCATCCCTGCCATTTGGAATTCATATTCAAAATCCGAAACTGCACGCAAGCCACGCACAATCACTCGTGCATCATGGCGTCGCACAAAGTCTTTTAATAAACCTGAAAAACTTTCTACATGCACGTTAGGATAATGACCTAATACTTCATGCGCGATTTCCATCCGCTCATCCAGTGAGAAAAACGGACTTTTGGCTTTGCTGTCTGCAACGCCCACCACCAACTTATCAAACAACCCAGAGGCTCTTCTTACTAAATCTTCATGACCACGAGTAAGAGGATCAAATGTTCCGGGGTAAACGGCTGTCAGCATGTGTGTCCTCATAATTTTCAGAGCACCCAACTGGTTGGGTAGCTCCCTACGGACGGGAATTATGCACTAATTTCAGGGCACAACCGCTGCTGTTAACAAAGCATAATGTACCGCGCCTGCCTTCCCTGAGCGCACCACCGCCCAACCATTAAGCCAATCAGGCAAAGGCAGGTCGGTAAAAGCTTCTGCATATTCAGCATAAACCAAACCACCGACTGCCAAGCGCGCTTTACACAAAGCCAACATGCTAGGCAACATCTGTAATTGGTAAGGCGGATCCAAAAAGATGAGATCAAACTGATCCTGCATAACCGACAGCAGCCTATGTGCATCGCCAGCCATGATCGTCATTTGACTTGCTTGTAGCTTTGTTTGATTTGCCTTTAGCTGCGCAATCGCTGCCGGATGCGATTCCACCAACACCGCGCGTGCCGCACCGCGACTCATCGCCTCAAAGCCAAATGCGCCAGATCCCGCAAACAAATCTAAGCACGACAACTGAGACCAGTTTGCTCGCTTGAGATGTTCTAACCAATTGAATACGGTTTCACGCACACGATCTGGGGTAGGACGCAGACCTTCAATCTCAGGAACAGGTAAGGGCGTACGCTTCCATAAGCCACCTATGATGCGAACTTGACGTGGTAACTGCCTAGATCGATTTTTCATCTGTAGGCATGCTTAAATTAATTATTGGCTCCACCCACGACTACGGTCACTATTTTGTCCATTGCAAGCTTGCGATTAAAAGCAGCACGCACATCAGCTAATGTCACCTTCGCTACTTGCGTAGTCCATGTATCTAAATAATCGAGCGGCATTTGGTAATAACCAATGACGGCGATGTTGTCTAAGATTTTGCGATTATTATCAATCCGCAGTGCAAACCCACCAATCAAATTATCTTTTGCTGCTTTTAATTCTGCTTCGGTTGGTCCCGTTTGTAAGTAGGAAGCAATTTGTTCACGCACGACTTTTAATGCTTCATCTGCTTGATCTTTACGTGTTTGCAATCCAGCTTGATAAGGACCTGGCTGCTCCATCGCATTGAAGTAACTATAAACACTGTATGCCAAGCCACGTTTTACACGCACCTCTTTGGTTAATCTTGAAACAAAACCACCACCACCCAGAATGTAATTACCGACAGTGAGTGCGAATACATCAGCATCACCACGCTGCAATGCAGGCATACCTATCACTATATGCGCTTGCGAAGCAGGATGCGGTATACGTTGTTCTACAGCCTGTGGCGTGACAACCGGTGTAATGGAAGGCAAGGAACCGCCTTGCGGTAAACGCGCAGTGAGTTGACGTGCTATCTCATCGGCTTGTGCGCGACTGATGTCACCAATCATTGCTATCACAGCCCGATTCGCTACATAGTGCGTAGCATGAAATTGCAGCAGATCTTCACGCGTTATCGCTGACACACTTTGTACTGTTGATTCATTGGCATAAGGATGGTCTCCATATGCTAAACGCCAAAATGCTTTATCTGCGATGGATTCTGGTTTGGTTTCCGCTTCTTTAATACTAGAAATCGACCGTGCTTTATCACGCGCTAGAAAATCCTCTGGCATGCTGGGATGTGCCAACAAACGTGCTATGAGCAAAATAGCTTGCTCTCTTTCAGTGGCTGATGAGAGTGACCGCACAGACAAACCACTTCGATCTACCCCAGGCCCGCCACCACGTTGAGCAGCAATATCGGCAATGGCATCAGAAATCTGCGCTTCTGTTAGCGCAGACTCATCAACACCACTAGGCAATTTAGCAGCACGCACACCTCGACCTAACATGCTATTTGTGAGAGCAGCAACACCGGATTTACCTTTAGGATCACGCCTTGACCCAGCATCAAATTCCACGCTCAGATCTAGCATAGGAATACTGTGATTCTCTACAAAATAAACACGCGCACCATTTTCTAATGTCCAGTGTTGAATATTCAATGCTGCTTGTGCAGTAGTTGAGACCAACAACACCAACATGATCAATAAATGTTTGAACATGACTAATAATCCTTGTTATAAATTAATGCGCACAGAATTAATGACGCAATCCTGCTGGGCTAGGTGCTTTTTTCTGACTTGCATCGACTGGTAAAGGTACGAGTGACGCAACCGTGAGTTGATCATCAGTGAAATATTTTTTAGCGACTGCTTGCACTTGTTCTGGCGTTACAGCAGCGAGTTTTTCTATGATGCGATCTGTTAATTTATAAGAAATACCTGCCATCTCCATGCCACCGATTTCCATAGCCTGACCGAAAACAGAATCGCGTTTATAAACTTGGCTAGCAATTAGTTGACGTTTCACGCGATTTAACTCTGAAGCTGACACACCCTCTTTCGCGATACGCGTGACTTCGTCGCGCAAATGCTTCTCGAGTTGTTCTGTTGTTGTACCTTGTGCTGGCACACCCATCAACATAAACAAGCTAGGTCCCCGTGCGGTATTGTCATAGCTAGATCCTGCTGAAGTAGCGACTCTATCAGTACGTACTAATTTTGCAGGTAAGCGTGCATTGTCATAACCATCTAGCACTGCAGACAACACATCGAGCGCATGTGCGTCATCATCTTTTTCTACATCACGCAAAGTGGGTGCTTTAAAAGCAAGTACGAGATAAGGATTTTCTGCCGGCGCTTCTACCACCACACGACGTATGCCTATTTGTTGCGGTTCATTTTGTGGTTTGGTTTTAGGTAGTGTTTTAACAGGGATTTTGCCAAAATATTTTTCAGCTAAAACAAACACCTGCTTAGCATCTACATCGCCTGTTACCACCATGGTTGCATTGTTAGGTGCGTACCATCGCTCATACCAAGCTAAGGCATCTACTGCTGTCATATTTTTCAAATCATCCATCCAACCCACAATAGGATTACGATAAGGATGCGCTACAAAAGCAGTTGCATTCAATGCTTCATAGACTTTAGAAATCGGTTGGTCATCGGTACGCAAACGACGCTCTTCCATCACCACATTTATTTCTTTCGCAAATTCCGCTTTATCCATGGTGAGGTTTTGCATGCGATCAGCTTCTAGTGCCATCACATCTTCCAACCTTGATTTTTCTATTTGCTGAAAATAGGCGGTGTAATCTTTACTGGTGAAGGCATTATCGCGACCGCCAAGTGCGGCTACTTTTGCACTAAAGTCACCCGATTTTAATTTTTTTGTCCCTTTAAACATCATATGCTCTAGCACATGCGCTACACCCGTTGTGCCACTCAACTCATCCATAGAGCCTATGCGATACCAAACCATATGCGCCACGGTAGGCGCACGTTTATCTTCTTGCACAATAATGCGCAAACCATTCGCCAGTCTGAATTCTTGTGCTTGACTGCCCGCCACAGCGAGGGGTGCAAACAATCCTAGACTGGTTGTCAGACAAACACTGAAACACGATAGATATTTAATCCAAAATTTCATCATCTCTGCTCTGCTAAAATAGGGTGTTCAAAAGGTAAGCGACTTTAGATTGTATCTGCTTGTTTTTATCTTTGCTTTTCACCCCATAAAAATCAACCCGATGTTTAAATTTCTAGCTAAAAAGTCATCGGATTCTCCACCTCAGCCTGCAGCGGATAATTCGACATCCTGGCTGCATAAATTGCGTTCTGGCTTAGCGCGGACTTCATCAAGTATAAGCACGCTTTTTACTGGCGTAAAAATTGATGACGACTTATATGACGAATTAGAATCTGCTTTATTAATGGCCGATGCAGGAGTGCAAGCAACTACAGTCTTAATGGAGAACTTGCGTAAGAAGGTGAAAGCCGAGCATTTAACTGAAGCTCTGCAAGTTAAAACTGCATTACATCAACTGATGCTCGAGCTTTTGCTTCCTTTGCAAAAGCCACTCACCATTGGTCAAACCTCCCCGCTAGTTATTATGATTGCTGGGGTTAATGGCGCAGGTAAAACTACCACTATAGGTAAACTCACTTTACACTTGCAACAACATGGCCTGAAAGTTTTGTTAGCTGCAGGCGATACTTTTCGTGCTGCAGCTCGCGAGCAACTGGTGGAATGGGGCGAACGCAATCATGTTGCTGTAATTTCACAAGCTTCCGGCGACCCTGCTGCTGTTGCGTTTGATGCCGTACAAGCTGGCATCGCACGTGGAATGGATGTGGTGATTATTGATACAGCAGGACGCTTACCTACTCAACTCCATTTAATGGATGAATTAAAAAAAATTCAACGTGTAATAGGCAAAGGCAGTCCCGGTGCTCCACATGAAACCTTGCTAGTCATTGATGGCAATACCGGACAAAATGCATTAGCGCAGGTGAAAGCCTTTGATGACGCACTCGGCTTAACTGGTTTAGTTATCACTAAACTAGACGGCACTGCGAAAGGTGGCGTATTAGCTGCTATCGTGTCACAACGCCCTATTCCAGTTTATTTTATTGGAGTAGGTGAAGCTATCCAAGATTTGCAACCTTTTGTTGCAGAAGAATTTGTCGAAGCTTTATTAGGTTAAAGCGAAACTATGTCCATCATTTTATTTTCAGATGTATCGCAAATTTACCCAGGTGAGATCAGAGCGATTTCGCATGTTTCATTGGCGATTGAAGAAGGTGAATTAGTTTTTTTAATGGGACCTTCCGGTGCAGGTAAGTCCACCTTATTAAAACTGATGGCAGGCATAGAGACGCCAAGCTCTGGCGTACTACAAATCATAGGGCAAGATATGAAGCAGTTGCATCGCGCTGCCTTGCCTTATCTCAGACGTAAACTTGGTCTCATTTTGCAACAAAATAGTTTGCTAAATGACAGATCCGTCTTAGCCAATGTGATGCTGCCCTTGATGGTAGTGGGTGCGAAACCAGAAGAAGCTGAACAACGTGCACGTGTTGCGTTAACTAGAGTGGGTTTAGCAAACAAAGCAGGTGTGCTGCCTTATTCACTCTCTGGAGGCGAGCAACAACGTGTTTCTATTGCGCGCGCGATTGTACATAAACCACGTATCATTTTAGCGGATGAACCTACTGCTAATCTCGATAGAGATAGCGCTCGCTTGGTTTTAGACATGCTACAAGCTTTTAATAATGCAGGTGTCACTTGCGTCATCTCTACCCATGATGAACGTTTACTTGAACGCGCTAGTAAGATTTTTGTACTAGAGCATGGACGTATTACAGCCATGCGTATGCCTGGCAATGAGGTGGGCTTATGAAATGGTTGATTGCGCACTGGCGAGCCGTGTTTGATGCTTCTTTAAAAATTAAAATGGCACCACTGAGTTTTATTTTTAATACCATTGTGGTTGCCTTAGCGTTAGCTTTGCCTATGTCTGGTTGGATTGTTTTACAAGACTTACAACCTCTATCGAATCAAGTTCTTGTTGATCCTGAAATTAGTATTTATCTTTCTATGGATCTGCCACGCGATAAAGCTGAATCCCTAGCAACTGACTTTAAGCGTTTAAGCAATCAGCATCACGTTACAGCATCACTGACATTTATTCCTCGTGAATCTGCTTTGGAGAATTTAAATAAACAAGCGGATCTTACTGATGTGGTTAGCACCTTAGGTGCCAACCCCCTACCTGACGCCTATGTTGTAAAGCTGACTGGCAGCACTTCAGAAGCGAGAGTAAAACAAGTGCAAGACTTGGCCACAGCGCTTGAAAAAGTCGAAGGTGTACATACCGTTCAGTTAGATACGCTATGGCTAAAACGCCTCGCCGCAGTTTTTACGCTAGCTACTAGTTTGTTTTGGTTTGTCGCCGCTACCCTGTGTTGTGTTGTGGTGGCGGTTGTGTTCAACACCATAAGACTGCAACTTTTAACCCATGCGGATGAAATTAATGTGTCCCGATTATTGGGCGCAACCGATGCTTTCATTGCCCGACCTTTTTATTACACTGGCGCTTACTTAGGTTTGCTTGCAGGCCTGCTCTCACTCGCGCTCGTACTGATTGGCATACAGCTTTTAAACCAGCCGGTAGCGGCTTTGGCACAGTCTTATGGCACTGTTTTCCAGCTTAGCTGGCCAAATCTAGGAACGGTTATTTTCCTACTCTTGGCTGCCGTCGTACTCGGCTTTTTAGGCGCCTCTCTTTCCGTTTGGCGCAGTCTGCGTCGATCACTGTAGTCTTTTACTTCCTATCTTCGTCTTTTTTCTTGAGCTGGCAGATTTTTTGATCGTGCTAACTTGTTTATTATCAAAATTAAAATAAAAAGTAGCTATTTATGCCGATAGAGGCATTAGCACTCTCTCTTCCAGAGTGCTAATATAGTGCCCATAAGGTTTGTTTTATTCAGATCCACAGTAATTCACGCAAAGTCTTTTAGGAGAAACAATGACAGCACCGTTCGCTTCCCAAGCCTTAGTGCCGGGTGGTCAGCAAGCGCTGGCTCTCGGTTTTTCTGGCAGTCTGGGAAATCTTGATGCTTATATTTCAGCTGTTAACCGTCTACCCATGTTGTCGCATGAGGAAGAGATTTCGCTTGCACAGCGTTTACGTGATCAAAATGATTTAGCTGCTGCGCAAGCCTTGGTTATGTCCCATCTTCGTTTGGTGGTTTCTATTGCGCGTGGTTATCTAGGTTATGGCTTACCGCATGCTGATCTCATACAAGAAGGCAATGTAGGCTTAATGAAAGCGGTAAAACGGTTCGATCCTGATCAGGGCGTACGTTTAGTGTCCTATGCTATGCATTGGATTAAAGCTGAAATGCATGAATATATTTTGCGCAACTGGCGTATGGTGAAGTTGGCTACTACTAAAGCACAACGTAAATTATTTTTTAATTTACGCAGTCATAAAACTGGTCTGGATACGATGACACCAGATCAAGTCAGCGCATTGGCCACTACGCTCAATGTTAAACTTGAAGAAGTAACGGAAATGGAAATGCGCATGTCAGGTCGTGACATTGCGCTTGAGTCACCAACTGATGATGATGACGATAAATTTTCACCAATTGCTTATTTATCTTCTGAGTCTACTGAGCCAGGTAAGGTTTTAGAGTCACGTCAGTTTGATAAATTGCAATCCGAAGGTTTAGAGAGTGCGCTGTCAAATTTGGATGCGCGTTCACGACGTATTATTGAATCGCGTTGGTTAGCTAATGATGATGGATCAGGTGCGACCTTGCACGAACTCGCTGCTGAATTCAATGTGTCTGCTGAACGTGTGCGCCAAATTGAAGCAAGCGCTTTAAAGAAAATGAAAGCGTCTTTAGCTGAATATGCATAAGTGATACGCCGCATACTAAAAAGCCCTTCTGTCTAAGAAGGGCTTTTTTTATTCTTACTGCGGATTCAATGTTGAATCAAGCAATGCACGTATGTCTTTTACTATCGGATCCGCACCTTGTCCATGTCGTATGAATAATCGTATATGACCCTGCGTATCAAATAGATAGCTACCTGCCGTATGGTCTATGGTGTATCCCGATCCTGATTTAGCCGGAATTTTTTGTACAAATAATTTAAATTCTTTCGCTACTTCATCAGTTGCTGCCT
>JBEDCU010000024.1:0-12416 GCA_041176585.1 Pseudomonadota bacterium | reverse complement strand
GAGTTAGCGCAGATTTTTCTCACCCGTATAGAACAGAGCGATCTAAATGCTTTTACTAGCGTGGAGCCCGATCTCACACTAGCCCAAGCAAAGGCTGCTGATGTACGTATCGCAGCAGGTGAAGCCGGTGATTTAATCGGTGTGCCAATTGCACATAAAGATATATTCGTCACACGCGGCTGGAAATCCACTGCTGGCTCCAAAATGTTAGCTAACTATCGCAGCCCTTTTGATGCGACTGTTGTAGAACAGTTCCGCAAAGCAGGCATGGTCACACTAGGTAAATTGAATTGTGATGAATTTGCTATGGGTTCAGCAAATGAAAATTCTTTTTTTGGCTCAGTAAAAAATCCATGGGATAAAACTGCTGTTCCAGGTGGATCATCCGGTGGATCAGCAGCTGCAGTAGCAGGGGCTTTAGCACCAGCTGCAACCGGCACCGACACAGGTGGCTCTATACGACAACCTGCTGCACTCTGTGGCGTGACTGGCATTAAACCTACCTATGGTCGTGTATCGCGTTTTGGCATGATTGCCTTTGCTTCTTCACTTGATCAAGGTGGTCCGATTGCACATACCGCAGAAGATTGCGCCATGCTGCTTAACGCTATGACAGGCTTTGATGAAAAAGATTCGACCAGTATAGAAAGACCGGTTGAAGATTTTTCTAGTCAACTAAAACAAAGTATTAAAGGTTTAAAGATTGGTGTGCCTAAAGAATATTTTGGTAAAGGTTTAGCGAGTGATGTAGAAGCCGCTATCCGTGCTGCACTTCATGAATATGAAAAATGTGGTGCAACGCTAGTTGATATTTCACTACCAAAAACAGAATTATCAATTCCTGTTTATTACGTGATTGCGCCAGCAGAAGCTTCTTCTAATTTATCGCGCTTTGATGGTGTGCGTTATGGATATCGTGCACCTGAATACACAGATTTATCCGACATGTATCGCAAAACAAGATCACAAGGTTTTGGTGATGAAGTTAAACGTCGTATTTTAGTTGGCGCTTATGTACTCTCTCATGGTTATTACGATGCTTATTATTTACAAGCACAAAAAATTCGTCGCTTGATTGCGCAAGATTTTCAACAAGCCTTCACGCAATGTGATGTGATCATGGGGCCAGTAGCACCAACTGTTGCATGGGACTTAGGATCCAAAGCTAATGATCCACTTGCAAACTATTTAGCTGATATTTATACCTTATCTACTAGTCTTGCTGGCTTGCCTGGCATGTCGATTCCATGTGGATTTGGAGCAGGTGATAAAAATGCACAGCGTCCTGTAGGCTTGCAATTAATTGGAAATTATTTTGAAGAAGCGAAATTGTTAGGCATCGCTCATCAATTTCAACTTGCAACGGATTGGCACACGCGCCATCCTGCAGGCATCTGAAGAGGACGTACATCATGCAATGGGAAGTCGTCATAGGTTTAGAAACACATGCTCAGCTCACGACTGAATCAAAAATTTTTAGTGGTGCGCCAATTAAGTTTGGTGCTGAGCCAAACACACAAGCATGTCCGGTAGATTTAGCTTTACCTGGTGTTCTGCCAGTGTTGAACAAAGGTGCAGTAGAACGTGCGATTCAATTTGGTTTAGCGATAGGTGCAACGATTGCACCGCAATCTGTGTTTGCACGCAAAAATTATTTTTATCCTGATTTACCTAAAGGCTATCAAATTAGTCAGTTTGAAATTCCTGTTGTTCAAGGTGGCAAGGTTTCATTTGTGCTTGAAGCTAATGGCAAGTCTGAAGTAAAAACTGTGCAACTTACACGCGCTCATCTCGAAGAAGATGCGGGAAAATCTTTGCATGAAGATTATCAAGGCATGACAGGCATAGATTTAAATCGTGCTGGCACACCTTTACTTGAGATCGTCACTGAACCAGATATGCGTAGTGCAGCTGAAGCAGTCGCGTATGCAAAAGCTTTGCATTCACTTGTGGTGTGGTTAGGTGTGTGCGATGGGAATATGCAAGAAGGCTCATTCCGTTGTGATGCAAATGTATCGGTACGTCCAGTAGGACAAAAAGAATATGGCACGCGTTGTGAAATCAAAAATCTAAATTCATTTCGCTTTTTAGAAGAAGCGATTAATTATGAAGTGCGTAGGCAAATTGAATTAATTGAAGATGGCGGCAAAATCGTACAAGAAACACGCCTCTATGATCCGGATAAAAAAGAAACACGTTCCATGCGTAGCAAAGAAGATGCGATGGACTATCGCTACTTCCCCGATCCCGATTTACCACCTTTGGTGATTGCACAAGAATGGATAGCACGAGTTAAAGCGGCATTACCAGAACTGCCTGCTGCTATGCGTGAACGTTTTACACATGACTATCAATTGTCTGAGTATGACGCTATGGTGTTGACGCAATCTAAAGATATGGCGTCCTATTTCGAAGCCGTCGTAGCGACAGCAGGAAAAGATCAAGCTAAGTCTGCTGCTAACTGGTTAATGGGTGATGTTGCGTCTACACTTAATCGTGAAAGTATGGAAATTTCTCAAGCGCCTGTGAATGCAAAACAATTTGCTTTGCTATTGACACGTATTGCTGATGGCACCATCTCAAATAAAATTGCTAAAGAAGTGTTTGCAGGTATGTGGGAAGCGCCATCTTCCTCTGACAGCTTAGCTGATGAAATTATCGAGGCCAAAGGCTTGAAACAAATTTCTGATAGCGGTGAATTAGAAAAAATTATAGATGAAGTGTTAGTAGCAAATGCAAAATCAGTAGAAGAATTTAGAGCTGGAAAAGAAAAAGCTTTCAATGCACTGATAGGTCAGGCAATGAAAGCAAGTAAAGGTAAAGCCAATCCAGCGCAACTTACTGAACTGTTAAAGAATAAGCTCGGTTAAGTTCAGCTAATCTCAGCTAAATTAAGCTACGCCGTAACGCTGTCTATACGCTGCTACGGCATCTTTATATTGCGCCAGTTCTGTTTTTGCACCAGGCTCTGATAAGTAGCTAAATAAATCATTTAAGTTAGCTATGGCTATCACTGGTATGCCAAATGATTGTTCTACTTCTTGCACAGCAGAGAGTGCTGATAGCGCACCTTCTGCGCCACTTTTTTCCATGCGATCTAATGCAATTAGCACAGCACATGGTTGCGCGCCCTGATCGCGAATCATGTGCACAGATTCACGCACTGATGTTCCAGCTGAAATCACATCATCAATAATCACTACACGGCCTTCTAGTTTCGCACCCACTATGGTGCCGCCTTCGCCATGATCTTTCGCTTCTTTACGGTTATAGGCAAAGGGTACATTCTTACCTTTTGCTGCTAATGCAACAGCGGTTGCTGAAACCAAGGTAATGCCTTTATAAGCAGGGCCAAATAACATGTCGAATTCCACACCTGCGTCCAACATGGTTTGCGCATAAAACTCGGCTAATTTTCCTAAACGGGCTCCATCATTAAATAAGCCTGCATTAAAAAAGTAGGGAGAATTGCGACCAGCCTTAGTGACGAAATCACCAAAGCGCAATACACCGGCTGAGACGGAAAATGCAATGAATTGTTGACGGAGTGTGGTCACGGTTTAATTTAAGAAGTGGCTAAGAAGTCGCTATTTTATCTCGCGACTGATCCTGTATGCTGTTGGTCTTGGTAAATAAAGGATGCCATTTATGAAAATAATTTCTGCCAATTTGAACGGCATACGCTCAGCCGCAAAAAAAGAATTTTTTGCATGGATGTTAAAACAAGAAGCTGACTACATCTGCGTGCAAGAACTGAAAGCGCAGGAAGCCGACATGACGGCAGAATTCTTACAGCCTTTGGGTTATCACGGTTATTTTCATTATGCTGAGAAAAAAGGCTATTCCGGTACGGGGGTTTACAGCCGCACGCCTGCTTTACAACATCAACTAGGATTTGGTAACGCTGAGTTTGATGCAGAAGGCCGTTATGTACAGTGTGATTATGCTGATCTCACTGTGGTCTCTGTGTACTGCCCTTCTGGTTCATCCGGAGATGAAAGGCAACAAGCTAAATTTCGTTTTATGGATGCTTTCTATCCTCATCTGGCACAACTCATTAAATCAGGTAGAGAAGTCGTAATTTGTGGTGACTGGAATGTCGCGCACAAAGAAATTGATTTAAAAAACTGGAAGAGCAATCAAAAAAATTCTGGCTTCTTACCAGAAGAGCGAGCGTGGATGTCACGCATTTTGGATGAACTAGGTTGGTGTGATGTGTATCGTTCACTGCATCCCGATACCACTAGTGAAGCTTATACGTGGTGGAGTAATCGCGGACAAGCTTGGGCTAATAATGTAGGTTGGCGCATTGATTATCAAATTGCGAGCGCAGGTATGAATGCAAAAGCGAAATCAGCGTATGTGTACAAAGATGAACGCTTCTCTGATCATTCACCCTTAGTAATTGAATATAGTGATTGAATATGCTGTTTAAAAATTTATCCAAAAAACCAGTAACAGACTGCGATAGAAGCTAATACGCCAGCCAAATCTGCGGCTAAGGCGCAAGCTACTGCATAACGAGCGCGTTGTATGCCAACGGCACCAAAATATACTGCCAACACATAAAACGTAGTTTCTGTACTGCCTTGCATGGTTGCAGCTAATAACGCTGCAAAACTATCCACGCCTTTATTGCTCATAGTCTCAATGAGCAATGCGCGTGCAGCACTACCTGAAAATGGTTTCACCATCGCAGTGGGCAAGGCATCTACAAAGCGACTATCCCAACCTATAGACTCGACCAACCAACGCACACCACTTAACACGCCATCTAATGCACCAGAAGCGCGAAAAACGCCGACTGCACACAACATCGCCACTAAATAAGGTAAAATATTTTTTGCTACTTCATAGCCTTCTTTTGCACCCTCTATAAAAGCTTCATAGACAGACACACGCCGTAATGTTGCAACTACTAAGAAAAATAAAATCAATCCAAATAAGAGTAGATTACCAACTAATGAAGAGACAACCGCAAGCATAGCTGTTGATAGTGTCGCTAATAACGTCATCAAAGAAATTAAAACTATAGCGACTGATCCTAACCATGCCATCACAACTGGATCCCATAACTTTAATCTTTGTACTGCTGCTACCACTAATAGACCCGTTAACGTCGAAGCAGAGGTCGCTAGTAGGATAGGTAGAAAAACTAAAGTAGGATCTGCTGCGCCTTGCTGTAAGCGATACATGAAAATTGAAACAGGCAGCAATGTCAGTGAGGATGCATTTAAGACTAAAAATAAAATCTGCGCATTAGTTGCAAACATGGGCATAGGATTAAGTTCTTGCAAGGCACGCATAGCTTTTAAACCTATGGGCGTAGCTGCATTATCTAAACCTAAAGCGTTTGCTGTGAAATTTAAAGTGATTAAGCCCAATGCAGGATGACCAGCAGGCACGTCTGGCATCAGCCGCGTAAACAAAGGTGTGAGTAAGCGTGCCAATGATTCAACTATGCCAGCTCGCTCTGCTATGCGTAGAAAGCCTAACCATAGCGTGAGCGTGCCAAACATAACCAGCATGACTTCCACTGATAGCTTAGCCATAGCAAACAGGCTTTCTATCATTAATGCAAACACAGTTGGGTCACTCATCATCAACCAGCGCCAACTCGCACTGATTGCTGCTATAAGAAAAAATCCTAACCAGAGTATGTTCAACATGCTGCTTGCATTATTTAATCGGCAGTTGCAGGAGTTTTTGGTGGCGATGACCAAGGAGCGATCTTAGGCAGTAACAACATCCCTGGTATGGAGAGCGCAAAACAAATCAAGAAGAAATGAAACCATCCAGTTTCAGCAACGATAAATCCTGTAAGCGCATTAAAAAAAGTGCGCGGCACTGCGGATAAGCTAGTGAATAAAGCAAATTGTGTCGCGGTGTAACGTGCATCTGTGGTCGTGGCTATAAACGAAGTAAATGCTGCCGTACCTAAACCAACTGCAAAGGCTTCTAAGCCAATCACAAAACCGAGTAAGACTGTATTTAATTCTGCTGCGCCGACACCGACTTTTGCTAACAAGGCAAAACCTAAAATTGCTATCGCTTGCAATACACCGAATACCCACAAGCCACGGTTAATGCCTGTTTTTTCTAACCACACTGCACCTAAAATTCCACCCGCTAAGCTCGCCCATAAGCCTGCATTTTTTGCGACCAAACCAATTTGTGTACGTGAAAATCCTAAATCGATATAAAACGGTGTGGCCAAAGCTGTAGCCATGGAATCACCTAATTTATAGAGAAAAATAAAGGCCAAGATAGTGAGTGCGTGTGACCAACCACTACGATTTATAAATTCTTTAAAAGGTAAGACCACAGCCTCACGCAAATTTGCTGGTGGCTGACCGTACATCACTGGTTCACGTATCAGTAAACTAGTTACGAGACCGGGCAGCATGAAGAGTGCCGTAATTGAAAAAACGATTTGCCAACTTAAAAAGTCAGACAAAATCAAAGAGAGTGAGCCTGGTACGAGTGTAGAAATTTTATAAGCGTTAACGAATAAAGCTGTTCCCGATCCTTGTTCATCATCCGCTAAAATTTCACGTCTATAAGCATCGATTACGATGTCTTGACTAGCGGATAAAAAAGCAATCGCGCCTGATAAAAATACAATCATGCTTAAATCATTTTGTGGCGAATAAAATCCCATCGCCGCTATCACTATCATTAAACATAGTTGTGTGAGGAACATCCAACCACGGCGGCGACCTAATAATGGAAGTTGAAATCTATCCATAAAAGGTGACCAAATGAATTTCCATGTATAGGGAAATCCTACTAAAGCAAACAAGCCTATGGCTGTGAGATCCACTTGCTCTGCTCTTAACCATGCAGACAAGAGGTTATAGAGTATGAATAGCGGCAAGCCTGAAGTAAAACCCAGCATGACGCAGATCAGCATCTTGCGATTGAAATAATGTCGCCAACCAGTTGTATGGGGCATGCGCAAGCCTGTAAAAAATGGAAATTTATTTTTTCTTTAATCTAAAAACACCTAAACTGCCACGCCAGTTCGGCATGAAAGTTACAGGTGTTCCATCATCTTTGAGTGCGACACTGTCTAAAACTTCGAGTCCAACTTCCGCTGCGAGTTGTTCAAAGTCGCTAATCGTTGCGCAACGTAGATTAGGTGTATCAAACCAATCATAGGGCAGACTTTCTGAAACGGGCATGTGTCCTTGCAATAAGGCCAGTCTATGTGGCCAATGTGCAAAGTTAGGAAATGAAACAATCGCTTCATGTCCAACGCGATTAATATCACGTAGCACGCCTTCTACATCTTTCATCATTTGTAGTGCAGATAAACAAAGCACGCTATCAAATGCATCATCTGTAAACATGGCTAAGCCTGCTTCTATATCTTGCTGTATGACTGAGACACCACGATCGATACAACGCGGTATGCTGGTGTCATCAATTTCTACACCATAACCAACGCATTGTTTCTCGACTTGTAAATAATCGAGCATAGCGCCATCACCACAACCCAAGTCCAAGACACGCGATCCTGCTTGTACCCAATGCGCAATGAATGCAAGGTCAGCACGTAAGCCATGAAATTTCGCTACATTCATGCTGCCTCCTTATGCGTTGCTTGAGACGTTACCTGAGGTGTTACATTAAGCGGTGTTTGTATTTGCTGCCAGACTTTATCGTAATAACTACTGACGACAGCCATATAGCGATGATCATCTAATAAAAATGCATCATGACCATGCGGTGCATCGATTTCCGCATAACTGACTTTGCGATTATTTTTTACTAAAGCTTGAACGATTTCACGACTACGCTCAGGTGCGAATCGCCAATCGGTAGAAAATGAGACTAATAAAAATTCTGCTTGTGTATTCGCGAGTGCAACTGCTAAATCACCATTGTGTGCGCGTGCAGGATCAAAATAATCTAAGGCTTTGGTAATCAACAAATAGGTGTTGGCATCAAAATATTCTGAAAATTTATCGCCTTGATAGCGCAAATACGATTCGATTTCAAAATCTACGCCATAACCAAACTGATAGTCTGTACCACGTAAATCACGTCCGAATTTTTCTGCCATATCATCATCGGATAAATAGGTGATGTGACCTATCATGCGTGCTACCCGCAATCCATTTTTAGGCACGACACCATGTGCATAAAAATCACCCGCATGATAATCAGGGTCGGTGAGTATGGCTTGTCTAGCTACATCATTAAATGCAATATTTTGTGCAGAGAGTTTAGGTGTTGAAGCAATCACTAAACAATGACGAACGCGCTCTGGATATAGCATGCTCCACGCCATCGCTTGCATCCCACCTAATGAACCACCCATGACTGCTGCAAGCTGTTGTATGCCGAGTGCATCTGCTAAACGAGCTTGCGCATGCACCCAATCTTCTACTGTCACTACAGGGAATGCTGCACCATAAGGTTTGCCGGTTGCAGGATTTATATGCATGGGTCCGGTAGAACCAAAACAAGAACCCAGATTATTCACACCAATCACAAAGAATCGATTGGTATCTAAAGCTTTGCCAGGTCCAACCATGTTGTCCCACCAACCTTGACTGCGTGCTTGTCCTTCGTAAGTACCTGCTACATGATGGGAAGCGTTCAATGCATGACAGACCAACACTGCATTTGAACGATCGGCATTCAAGGTGCCATAGGTTTCATAGACTAAGCTGTAGTCGGATAGCGATGCTCCGCTTTGCAAAGCAAGCGGCTCTTTAAAGAAGAGTGACTGAGGTGTGACGATGCCGATAGAGTTCATAAACATTTTTTGCATGAAAAAGCCCGACTGCACTTGGCATATCGGGCTGAATTCGGAACGTCTACGATTCAACTCGCTTTAGCCGTATTTGTGCGGGATGTTTCCCTTGCGCCCGCAAGCTGGGTCTGGCGGCTTCTGCCAGTACCGTTCAAATCGGCGCAAAGAGGTAGGATAACGAAGTCAGCGAGCAGCGTCAAACCCCCCCCTCAATTTTTAAGTTTACAGCGCTTGCAGTTTTTCTACCGCTTCTGCGATAGCCTCAGGCTCATACAGTCGTAATATTTTTTTAACCTGCGGTTCGATTTCAGTGATATCAGAATTCAGTATCTCTTGTTTGACTGATAGCAGTTGAGCGGGATGCATGGAGAATTCTCGTAATCCCAATCCTAATAACAATCGCGTGAGCTTAGTATCGCCTGCAACTTCACCACAAACCGCAACCGGTACGTCTGCTTTTGCACCTGCGCTAATGGTGGTCGCTAGCAAATGTAATATCGCCGGATGCAAGGGATCATATAAATGCGCGACTTCATGATCGACCCGATCAATCGCTAGCGTATATTGAATTAAATCATTCGTACCTATGGAAAGAAAATCTAAGCGCTTGATAAACAAAGGCAGCGTGAGTGCCGCTGCCGGTATTTCTATCATGGCGCCGACTAAGATTTTTTCATCAAATTTCTTTTTCGCTACTCGTAATTGTTCTTTTGCTTGCTCAATCAACATCAATGACTGATCAATTTCAAAAGCATGCGACAGCATGGGTATCAATAAATTGATGGGTCCATAAGCAGATGCGCGCAAAATCGCACGCAACTGCGTTAAAAACATTTGTGGCTCAGCTAAGCAGTAACGAATTGCACGCAAACCCAAGGCAGGATTGAGTGCTGTTTCTTCCTCTTTATCGAGTGGTTTATCTGCACCCACATCCAGAGTTCTGATGGTGACTGGTTTACCCTTCATGGCGACCACTGCTTTGCGATACGACTCAAACTGTTCATCTTCCGATGGCAGTTTGTTTACAAAACCGGTACGTCCCATGAATAAAAATTCAGAGCGAAACAAACCCACACCAACTGCACCTGCTTCTAAAGCCGAAACACAATCTTCTGGCAATTCTATGTTTGCCAGCATATGAATTTCCGTGCCATCTTTCGTGATGGCTGGCGTTTTTTTCAGCTTGCCTAGCTTTTTACGTTCACGTAATAAGCGATTTTGTGTTTCACGATATTGATCTAATACGACAGGAGCTGGATCAACAATCACAACACCTGCATCACCATCAATAATGACCCAGTCGTTTTGATTAATCAGTGCAGATGCATTCGACATTCCAACTGCTGCAGGTATATCTAGACTACGCGCGACGATAGCAGTATGTGAGTTTTGTCCACCGAGATCGGTTACAAATCCTACAAAGCTACGATCACGAAATTGCAGCATGTCTGCAGGTGAAATATCATGCGCAACTACGATAATTTGTGATGCGACTTCTGCTTCGCTTACAGGTGAAATTGTATTCGCACTACCTAGCAAGGCTTTTAATATTCGTTCACCTACCTGCAAAATATCATTTTTACGTTCACGCAAATACGCGTCTTCAATTTCATCAAATTGTGCAGAGAGTGCATCAATTTGTGTCAGTAAAGCCCACTCAGCGTTGTAGTTACGCGAACGTATGATGTCGAGTGGTTGTTCAGAGACGATAGGATCAGACAGGATTAAAACATGTACATCAATGAAGGCACCTAATTCAGAAGGTGCTTCAGGTGATAAATCTTGTCTTATGGTTTGTAGTTCTGCATGAACTTGTGCAATAGCATTCGAGAGTCGCTCTACTTCTGATTCAATTTTTTCTTGTGAGATGAGATAGTGTTTTACATCCAATGCCGCAGAACGCAGCAGATGTGCACGTCCAATTGCGATACCGCGTGAGACTGGTATACCATGGAGTGAGAAAGTAGCCATAAACGCGTTTTATTCGCTTTCGCCAAAACGTGCTGCTATGAGTTCACAGATTGCATCAAAACACTGCTGTTCATCAGCGCCATCGGTTTCTAAGGTCACGACAGATCCATTGCCTGCAGCAAGCATCATCACACCCATAATAGATTTTGCATTCACACGTCTGTCATTGCGCGTTAACCAAACCTCGCATTGAAATTTTCCAGCTAGCTGTGTTAGCTTGGCTGAGGCACGCGCATGCAAACCTAGTTTATTAATAATATTAACTTCAGCACTAATCATAATTAACCATCAAATTAATTGGGAGCTAATCTCACGCGATTGTCTACACGACACGCACCATTTTGTCCGCCTGATAATGCCATCTCTAATGCTACATCTAAGGTGTTGTGTCTATAGGTAATAGCCCTTAATAGCATAGGCAAACTTATTCCTGCAATTACTTCAATTTCACCCGGCACACATAATTGCAAGGTGCAGTTAGAAGGTGTACCGCCCATGACATCTGTTATTACCAACACACCCGATCCATCATTAATGCGCGCTATCGCTTGCTGCGCTAGTTTTTTAATTTCTTCTGGATCCTGATCCGCAAGGACGTCAATTGCTTCCGTTTGCACAGGCACACCACGAAATACATGGGTTGCCGCTGCTATGAAGGCTTGTCCCAAAGGAGCGTGAGTGAGAAGAAGTATGCCTACCATGATGATTTTGTTTTTTGTAGATTAGTCTGATGCGCTTATGCGATTGACTACGTTTTTTCTATCGCATCTATAAACATAGCCGCCACATCAAAACCTGTTTGCTGTTTGATTTCTTGAAAACAGGTCGGACTAGTCACATTAATTTCCGTTAAATAGTTTCCGATGACATCTAATCCTACCAGCATCAAGCCACGGGCAAATAATAGTGGCGCTAGTGTCTCACCGATCTCACGTTCACGCGCCGAAATCGGCATAGCCACACCCAAACCACCGGCCGCTAAATTGCCGCGCACTTCACCACCTTGTGGAATGCGCGCTAAACAATAGGGCACAACCTGACCACCTATCAGTAATACGCGACGATCGCCTTCAGAGATTTCAGGGATGGTACGCTGAACCATAATCGTTTGCTTACCATATAAGGTCATACTCTCTATGAGCGCACCTAAATTCAAACTATTCTCGGCAACGCGAAATATACCTGCACCGCCCATACCATCCAAAGGCTTGAGAATAATATCTTTATGTTCTGCGTGAAAGGCGCGTATGAGTTTCTCATTACTTGTCACCAGAGTAGGCGCAATGAATTGAGGGAAATGTGTAATCGCTAATTTTTCATTGTGATTACGAATCGCTTCTGGACGATTCAGTATGCGCGCACCTTGACGTTCTGCGAGCTCAAGCAAATAAGTCGCATAGATGTACTCCATATTAAATGGAGGATCAGTGCGTTCTATGACTACATCAAATGATGATAAGGATGATAAAACTGGCTCAGCTAATTTATACCAATCATCGCTGTTCTCTACTAAGCTAAGTTGCGCTACCTGCGCTAAGGCTGCGTTGCCATCAAAAATAATATCGTCGTGCCCTAATACAAATAACTCATGTCCACGCCGCGCTGCTTCCTGCATCATGGCATAGGTTGAATCTTTGTAGATCTTGAACCCAGATAAGGGATCACAGATAAAGGCTATTTT
>JBEDCU010000023.1:0-4476 GCA_041176585.1 Pseudomonadota bacterium | reverse complement strand
TTAGCGCAGCTTGATCGCTTCTGATTGCATCGCCTTCACAGCGCTTGCACCTGCTGCTGCACCTATCTTTTTCAGTACGCGATCAGATAAACCTTCATGCGCGGTGTAATCAACAATTTCTTCAGCCTTAATCACATCACGCGCTACGCTATCGACTGTACCTAATCCATCCGCAAGACCTAGCGAGATAGCTTTACTTCCAGTCCAAAACAATCCAGAAAACATATCTGGTGTTTCTTTCAAACGTTTACCACGCCCTTTTTTTACAACAGCAATAAATTGCTCATGTATTTCATGTAGCAAGCCTTGCGTAAATTCTTTTTGTTTAGGTGTCTGAGCAGAGAAAGGATCAAGAAAACCTTTGTTTTCACCTGCTGTCATTAAGCGACGTTCAACACCAATTTTTTCCATCAAACCTGTAAAACCAAAACTACTCATCAACACACCAATTGATCCTACGATGCTTGCTTGATTCACATAAATACCATCGGCAGCAGCTGCTATGTAATAACAACCTGACGCACACATATCTTCCACCACTACATACAGTGGCTTCTTAGGATAAAGCGCACGTAAGCGCATGATTTCATCATTCACAATGCCGGCTTGAACAGGAGAGCCACCCGGACTATTCACACGCAAAATAATACCGGCAGAGCCTTCATCACTAAATGCATTATTCAATGCTGGCAGCAAAACACTAGCTGAAGCAGAACTACTATCACCATCAATTTCACCATTTAATTCAACTAAGGCAGTGTGACGCGTGAGAGTTTCTTTAGGTGCACCACTAATATCAAATGCTGCCCAAATCCCAAACATCACAACTAGCAATACAGAAAAACGAAAGAAATTACGCCAGCGACGATTCGCTTTTTGTTCATTCAACATTTCACGTGCCAAGCTTTCTAACACGCTACGTTCAGGAATCAAGGAAGGTTCAGAAGGCGTAGAAGCATGTGTCCATTCTGATTTCTTTTCATGCTGTTTTTCATGCTGCTCTTCATGCTTAGCTTCATCATGCGCATCATGAGCATCATGCTTCACCTGATGTGTAGCTTCATCACCTTGTGATTCCACACTCTTATTTTCAGGATGCGATTGGCTATCCGATTCTGATGAAGGTGATGATGGAGTTGTATTTTGTTCTTTATCGTTCATGATATTTTTTCTTTACGTTCAGACTAATATGAAGTGCGCTATTTATCAGGCCAACACTGGACGAAACACATCATCCGGCTGCCAAAATATTTTCTGCTCTTTTTCTATGACTTTAATTGGTTTCAAGCTACCACCACGACAAGGCCCACCTGCACATTTTCCCGTATTGGGTTCATATAATGCACCGTGCGTTGCACACATTAAAAACAAACCACTGGATTCAAAAAATTCACCTTGATTCCAATCCAACTCCATAGGTACATGCGCACAGCGATTTAAATAACCATGCACTTCTTGCTCAAACCGTACCACAAAACCTACTGCATCTTCACCCGCTGCGGTGAGAGGGAAACGCACACCACGACCACCTTCTTCTATCTGCGATGAATCACAAATAAAAATAGAGTTATCAGAGTTATCTGAATGATCAGGCATGTGTGTTTAACCAATCATGTAACTCAGGAATGGAATTAGCACCAAACAATGGCGTATGCTGATTTAATTCATGTTCAGGATGCGCTCCGAAATACACACCAATAGAAGCAGCACCGGCATTACTCGCCATCAGCAAATCATGCGTGGTATCGCCTATCATGAGAGTGCGCTTCATATCTTGACCTAATTCTCGCGTCAGTTCTTGCAACATAGCAGGATGCGGTTTAGAAAAAGTTTCATCTGCACAGCGTGTGGCATCAAACAAACTCATCATACCGACTGCATCTAAAGCGCGGTTTAATCCTACGCGACTTTTACCCGTTGCAACCGCTAAAAAATAACCATCCGAAGATAATTGATCCAACATCTCAGGCACACCATCAAACAAAGTTAATTCATGATCTTGTGATAAATAATGATGTTTATAACGCTCCACCATACGAGGATAGGCAGCAGGATCGAGATCAGGCATCAAAGTTTGCATCGCATCTTGCAAACCCAAACCAATTACATAAGAAGCTGACTTATTATCAGGCACAGGCAAACCCAAATCTTTAGCAGCTGCTTGCATGCTTTTTACAATAGCAGCAGTGCTATCCATGAGTGTGCCGTCCCAGTCAAAGACGATTAAATCAAATTGTTTTCTTGGCATAGTGTGTTCTGGCGCTAGCAGCCAGCATCCAGACTCAGAGTAAGTAGTTAGGCTACGATTCAGCTACGATCAAACTATATTGTAGCTATGATTAATTTTATATCGTTGGTTATTTTATTTCTTAACTACAGAGCCAGAAAGAATCAGAGAGCATTTTCTTCCGCAAGCAAACTCTGTAAAAAACTTTCACAATCTTTAGGCAATGCGGCTTGTAGCTGAATGACTTTGTTCGTTTCAGGATGCGTAAAACTAATTTTATAAGCATGTAAAAACATACGCTTACAGGCTTTTCTCAGTCCTTCCGCTTTTTGCAAGCGACGGTTGAGTGTGAAATCACCATACTTATCATCGCCTGCAATCGGAAAACCATTGGCTGATAAATGCACACGAATCTGATGCGTTCTTCCTGTTTTCAATTCCGCTTCAAGCAAAGCAAACTCACCGTATTTTCGCAATAAATTAAAAATCGTGTGCGAAGCGAGTCCGCCTTCTGTTTGTACACGCACTCTGCGCTCACCATCCGGCGTAGTGTATTTGAAGAGAGGCAGTTTGACGTGCTGACGACTATTTTTCCACTCACCATACACCAGAGTTAAATAACGTTTGTCTATGGTTCCAGCGCGAATTTGCTCATGCAAATGCGTGAGCGCTGAGCGTTTTTTAGCCAACATCAAAATACCTGAGGTTTCTCGGTCTAGTCTATGCACCAACTCCAGAAACTGTGCTTCTGGCCTAGAAGCTCGCAACTGCTCGATCACGCCGTAACTTACACCCGACCCACCATGCACAGCCACACCTGCAGGTTTATCGATCACTAATAAATGATTATCTTCTAGCAGAATCTTAAATTCAGCAGCCGGCGTATGTTTTTCTTCGCGTTCCGCCAAGCGCATGGGGGGAACACGCACCATATCGCCTTCAACTAAACGATAAGTTTGCGCCACACGACCTTTATTCACCCTCACCTGACCTGAGCGTAAAACCTGATAAACATGGCTCTTAGGCACGCCTTTACAGATGCGTATCAAAAAGTTATCAATACGTTGACCCGCATCTTCTTGTTCAATTGCTATCATTCGGACCTGCATTTGTACCTGCCCAGTCGGCGTAGCCTCTTGGGATCTGACAAACGCTTCAGAAACACTCGCTAAGTCCTTCATTTTGAATATATAATCAGGCTGCAGTGAGGTTTTAATTACTGCGCGTGTAAGAATAAAAAATACATTCTACACAGGGGCGACTCCATCGGCCTCGCCAAATTTGCAAATTCGATGGGAAAGCTGTGTATGCATCATTCCTGTGCCGTCAAGGCTGCTCCTCCGTTGTCGCCGGACCGTGCGCTGGAATGTTGAACCGAATGCTTGGAACGTAAGGATAAGTCTGACAAGCCCGCTCCATGTGATGCGAGCTTGTTAGTTGATGTAATTGAATCGAGTTGAATGAATTTGCAAACCACATTAATTATGGTTAATCCGAATCGCCACCCATCGCATCAAGCACTGCCATTTTTATTGGCGCTTGATAGTCATGGCTTGCGAGGTTCGGCGCTGCAAGTCACCAACTGATACTTTACATCCGCGCCCTGTATTAGCTCTCACATGAATTAATGTGAATGCTCAATACGAAACGGCAACTCTTCCCCCTTCCCCAAGTTCGGCTCTCGCATACATCCTATGATGTGCTGTGTGCTCTAGCGTATTCGCTCCGCACACAAAAAAATCTGGCCTTAATGGCCACGGAGCTAACAACATGAAACGTATGCTGTTTAATGCCACGCAACAGGAAGAACTGCGCGTAGCAATCGTCGATGGGCAAAAACTCATTGATATCGATATCGAAACAACCGGACGCGAACAACGTAAATCAAACATTTACAAAGGCGTCATCACCCGCATTGAACCCTCACTCGAAGCTTGCTTCGTCAACTACGGCGAAGAACGTCATGGCTTCTTACCTTTCAAAGAAGTCGCACGTAGCTATTTCCGTGAAGGCGTCGATCTACGTAACGCATCTGTTCGCGATGCTTTACGTGAAGGCCAAGAAATCATGGTGCAGGTTGAGAAAGAAGAGCGCGGCAATAAAGGCGCTGCACTCACCTCATTTGTATCACTCGCAGGTCGCTATCTAGTCCTCATGCCTAACAATCCACGCGGTGGCGGTGTCTCACGTCGGGTTGAAGGTGAAGACAGACAAGAACTGCGCGACACCATGGACAAACTCGATCTGCC
>JBEDCU010000022.1:0-3636 GCA_041176585.1 Pseudomonadota bacterium | reverse complement strand
AGCCAAGATTATTATTAATGGATGAACCATTAGCTGCACTGGATAGTCAGCGTAAAGAAGAAATACTGCCTTATCTCGATAAGCTACATCGTGAACTAGCTATTCCTGTTTTATATGTCACACATTCACCCGATGAGGTCGCGCGACTTGCTCATCATATCGTGGTGTTAGATCAAGGTCGTGTGGTGGCTAGTGGTGGTTTGCTCGAGACTTTGTCGCGTATTGATTTGCCTATAAAACTAGGTGATGATTTAGGTGCAGTGATTGAAGCCAAAGTGGGTGAGATAGACAGTCAATGGCATTTAAGTCGTTGTGATTTTTCTGGTGGTGAAATCTGGACGCGGTCTCAGGGATTATCACTGCATCAAAAAATCCGCATCCGTGTGTTGGCGCGTGATGTCAGTATAGCGACTGAAAAACCAGTCGCCACTAGCATACAAAATAGTTTACAAGGTAGTGTAGTCAGTATTGCTGATGATGAGCAAGCAGGCTATGCCTTAGTGCGCATCTTAGTGGGAACAGATCATTTCATTGCGCGAGTCACACAGCGCGCATTGCATGAACTCAGCATTCAACTAGGCCAAACGATTTGGGTGCAAGTGAAATCGGTTGCGATTGCGCAGTAGATTTTTTTCGCTTTATCTACTGTTTTCTCTTCTTTGTTGTGGTTGATTGTTGCTAGGGTTATTGGCATTAGCAGGTACCACAACGATGACTGGTGGTTGGGTTTGTGGTTGACGTTTCACTACCGGTGCACGAGCGCCATATTGATGAGAGCTCACCGTATGTTGATTATCCCGATCGGTATTTGCAGCAGGATTAGTGCTAATCGTTTCGGACCAACTTAAGGTCACTATCCCCAACAGGCTAGAAAACAGAGCTATTTTCATTGCTGACATAAGAATGCCTTTTAGTCATGAATCACAGTAATAAGAATAACGCATCTTGCTCTGTAAATGCATGATTATTTTTTAGTAGCCAGTTAGTGATTGTGGCGGCATCAGGACTCATTGGGTGCTATGGTAAAGTCTGCCCTAGACTGTTATTAATAATAAAACGCATCCACTCCACACGCATCAACCATGCTTTTTCCTACCGTTGAGTTTGCGCTCTTCTTCCTATTCTCGCTGCTAGTTTCATGGTCTACGGTGCGCCATCATGTGCTGCATAAGACTGTGTTGCTGGTGTTGAGTTATGTTTTTTATGGGTTGTGGAATTGGCATATTCTGCCCTTGCTCTTTATTATTTCTTTGTATGGATGGATTGCATCGCTAGGCATTGCGTCAAGCCGCCGACCACGAGTTTGGTTAGTGCTAGGTATTACCGCGTGTTTGCTAACCTTAGCTTGGTATAAATATCTACTGTTCTTTGTGCAGAATTTAGTGAATCTAGCTGCGCTCATGGATAGGCAAATAGGTTTAGAGATGGAGTCGCCTATGCTACCGCTAGGTATATCTTTCATGACCTTTCATGCGATTTCATTAATGATGGATGTAGCACGGGGTAAGTTACGTGAAGTACCTAGCCTGCCTGATGCCATGCTTTACGTTGCATTTTTTCCGCAATTAATCGCAGGTCCTATTTTGCGCGCATCACAATTCATGCCGCAACTTTATACCCCGCCTAATCCCAATCGTATAGAAACTTCACGTGCACTCATGTTGATTGCAGTCGGCTTATTTAAGAAAGTCGTGATTGCGAATAGCTTAGCCACTTTATTAGTCGATGATGTGTTCACACATCCTGCCGGAAGTAGTGCGAGTCAAACCTTGTTAGGTATCTATGGTTATGCAGCGCAAATATATTGTGATTTTTCTGGCTATACCGATATCGCAATTGGTTGTGCACTGTTGTTAGGTTATCGCTTTCCTGATAACTTTAATAATCCCTATCGTAGTGCTACGCCCCAAGAATTTTGGCGACGTTGGCACATCTCGCTATCTATCTGGTTACGTGAATATTTATTTATACCTTTAGGCGGTTCTCGTGAAGGTCAAGTACGCACACTGATCAGCCTCATGCTTACTATGTTATTAGGTGGACTTTGGCATGGCGCAGCATGGAATTTTATTATCTGGGGTGCGTGGCATGGTTTGCTGCTTTGCATACATAGAGTATGGGATGACTATTGGAGTGCACGCAATGATGATGCATGGCGTTATTCAAAGACATGGTTAATTTGTTCACGCTTATTGTTATTTCATGCAGTGTGCTTATCTTGGATATTTTTTCGAGCAACTGATTTTGATAGTGCTCTTGCTGTAATAAATCAGTTATTTGTTGGTGCGTGGAGTGCAGATCTCCCTCTAGGTATGCTGATTTGTGTTGGACTAGGTATAGGCATGCAATATATTCCAGAGAAATTTTTTCTGCGTCTGCAATATCAAGCGATGCAAATCCCTGTCTGGGCGCTAGGTGCTTTATTTGCACTAGCACTGATGGTGATTGAAGTATTGGGTCCGAGTGCGCCAGCACCTTTTATTTATTTTCAGTTCTGATCATGTTGAGACGATTTGATTCCGTAAAGCGTATGGCGACCACTGTTGCAATGGCAACGGTGATAGGACTCATTATTGAAGCAGGTGGTTTATCAATTTGGGCACAACGCTTAGAAGTAGGCGTATTACGTGAAATCGCGAATCCCATCACGCAGGGTTGGGAACAAACAGTTAGCTTTGTTCATCTGGATGCACCACGCCGTTGGGCATTAGAAGCGAAAGCATCGTTAGACCATGTGATGATGCCTGAACCTATGACTGCGCAAGGAGTTGATACGACGCTGCAGGCTACAGAAAATAATACGTCAACTGTGGTATCGCAAACAAAAACTAACACTACAAAAAAGAGTAAGCGTTCAGGTCGAAAAGCAGAGAGTGATATTGCATTGCCTGTTGCAGTTAATTTTTCTGGCAATGAAAAAATTCAGATTGCTTTAGTTGGTGATTCTATGATGGCAGTAGGTTTAGCGCCCGTACTAAGACGTGCATTAGCCAAAGAAGAAAATGTAAATACAATTCGTGCTTATCGTTCAGGTACAGGTTTGGGACGGCCTGATGTTTTTAATTGGATGGAAGAATATCCGAAAATGCGTGGAGTACATAAACCACACATCATTATTTGTGCCATAGGTGCGAATGATGCGCAGGGTTTTCAAATCGATAGAACGGTATATGCATTTGGAACACCGCAGTGGAATGCGGTGTATGCAGAACGTGTCAGAAATTTTTTAAAATTACTAGGTCAAGATGGTGCGCGCATTATCTGGTTAGGCATGCCTGCTATGCGTGAGCCGAATTTTTCAAAAAGAATGATGGCTGTGAGTGCACTGACTAAAAGTGTCGTAGCTGAATATACACAAGTCACATGGTTGGATCCAAATCCATTCCTTAATGATGAGAGTACTGTGTTTGCGCAATTTCGAGTCAATCAAAAAGGGCAGATGATACGACTACGTGGCGATGATGGTATACACCTTAGTGACGAAGGTGCTGCTTATCTGCTACCTTCAATTCTCAGTTGGATACAAGCGCAACAAAAACTTGCAATGCAAAAGTCAAATTAAGATAAGGAATCAATTCTGATTTTAATTTTAATTGTTATTTACAGAGATCCTCTTCCATAGCAGCCGCATAAGAT
>JBEDCU010000021.1:0-6223 GCA_041176585.1 Pseudomonadota bacterium | reverse complement strand
TCAATAATGCGATGGTCATAAGACATAGCCAAATAGTTCATAGGACGAATAACGATTTGTCCATTTTCAACTACAGCTCTGTCTTTGGTTGCATGTACACCCAAGATAGCGGATTGAGGTGGATTAATAATCGGCGTAGAAAGCATAGAACCAAACACACCACCATTGGAAATGGAAAAAGTACCGCCGGTGAGTTCATCGAGAGTGAGCTTGCCATCTTTTGCTTTCACACCAAACTCACCAATTTTCTTTTCAATTTCAGCGATAGACATTTGATCGACATTACGCAGAATAGGCACCACCAAACCACGTGGTGAACCGACTGCGATACCGATATCAAAATAACCGTGATAGACCACATCATTGCCATCAATCGATGCATTAATCACAGGGTATTTTTTCAGTGCAGCGACAGCAGCTTTTACAAAGAAAGACATAAAGCCTAACTTCACACCATGCTCTTTTTCAAATTTATCTTTGTACTTATTACGCAAATCCATCACAGGCTGCATATTGACTTCATTGAAGGTGGTCAATATCGCATTCGTTGCTTGAGATTGCAGCAAGCGCTCTGCAATACGTGCACGCAAACGACTCATGGGCACGCGTTGCTCTGGACGATTAACTAGGTCAAGATTAGTTGGTACAGCAACTGCAGGTAAAGCATTCACAGTACGCACTGCAGGAGCGGCACTAGAAGCTACAGATGAAGCACCGGATGCTTTTGATTCCAACGCACCAATCACATCACCTTTCGTGACACGACCATCTTTGCCTGTGCCTGCCACAGCATTCGCAGACATGTTATTTTCAGTAAGCATTTTCGCAGCTGCAGGCATTGCGATCGATGCTGCAGCAGTAGATGCAGGTGCAGATGCCGCCGCCGCTGTAGCTGCAGGAGCGGCTGCAGGCGCAGCTGTTGGCGCAGCTGAAGGTGCTGCTGCACTTGCGCTAGCAGAGGCTTCGGTATCTATACGTGCAATCAATTCACCAGCAACGACGCTACTACCATCACCTCTAACGATTTCAATCAACACACCTTGCGCTGGGGCAGGAAGTTCCAACACTACTTTATCGGTTTCTATATCAATCAGATTTTCATCACGAGCAATGGCTTCACCTACTTTTTTATGCCACTGTAATAAAGTCGCTTCTGCGACAGACTCAGATAATTGAGGAACGACTACATCAAGAATTGCCATAACACTCTCCGTTTCGGGTTGTTCTAACGAGGCACCGGCATCCAGTGCCCCGTCGGGTCATTATTTAGTTAGTACAAAGCCTTTCAGCCTTGAAAACGCGGTATCGATTAAAGCCTTCAACTGGGCATAGTGCTTGTCGTAATAACCCACTGCTGGTGATGCACTAGCAGGACGACCGGCGTACGCTAATTTTTGACCATCGGTTAGATTTTCAAAAATATTATGTTGAATCTGGAACCACGCTCCCTGATTTTGCGGTTCATCTTGTACCCACACTAATTCATTAAAATTAGGGAAGGACTTGAGTTCAGCAGCGAAGGCTTTATGTGGGAATGGATATAACTGTTCAACACGTATGATGGCAACATCGCTTGCATCACGTTCTTTACGTGCATTGACTAAGTCGAAATAAACTTTACCGGAACAAGCAAGTACACGTTTTACTTTCTTGTGATCTATCTTAGTATCAACTTCACCTATCACGGTGTGGAACGAACCTTTTGCTAATTCAGATAAAGGTGAACCTGCATCTTTATTTCGCAAGAGTGACTTCGGTGTCATGATGACCAAAGGCTTGCGGAACAAACGTATCATTTGACGACGCAGCAAATGGAAAATCTGAGCTGCAGTCGTAGGCTGTACAACTTGCATGTTGTTGTCAGCGCATAGTTGCAAGAAACGTTCTACACGCGCAGAAGAATGTTCTGGCCCCTGTCCTTCATAACCATGAGGCAGCATCATCACTAAACCAGAAGCACGACCCCACTTCACTTCACCTGAGCTAATGAATTGATCAATCACCACCTGCGCACCATTGGCGAAGTCACCAAACTGTGCTTCCCAAATAGTGAGTGTGTTGGGTTCTGCAGTTGAAAAACCATATTCAAATGCCAGTACAGCTTCTTCTGATAAAACAGAATCAATCACTGTGAAAGACGCTTGTTGTTCAGAGATATTTTGCAGAGGGATGTAACTGCCTTGATCCCAACGTTCACGATCCTGATCATGCAGTACTGAGTGACGGTGTGTAAACGTGCCACGACCCGCATCTTGACCAGTAATACGAATTGCATAGCCGGATGATACCAATGAAGCAAAAGCTAAGTGTTCACCCATACCCCAATCGAGATTGATTTCACCTCTACCCATCGCAGCACGATCGGCTAAAACTTTTTCAACTAAAGGATGCGGTTTGAATTTTTCTGGGTAATGTGTAATACGATCAGAAAGTCGCTTTAATTCTGCAACCGGCACTGCGGTATCAGCAGCGTCGGTCCATTTGCGATTCAAGAAAGGCATCCAGTCCACTGCATACTTACTCTTGAAATTAGTAATCAAAGGATCGACTGTGTGACGACCTGCATCCATTGCATCACGGAAGGCTTTGATCATGGCATCCCCACCATCAGCAGGAATCACATTCTGTGCAATCAACTTATCGGCATACAGTTTTCTTGTGCCAGGATGCTGACCAATTTTCTTGTACATCAAGGGCTGCGTTAGCGCCGGTGTATCTTGTTCGTTGTGGCCTAATTTACGGAAGCACACAATATCAACGACCACATCTTTTTGGAATTGCATACGGAAATCGAGAGCAATTTGCGTAGCAAAGACCACTGCTTCAGGATCATCACCATTCACATGCAATACAGGTGCTTCAATCATTTTCACGACATCAGAGCAATACAATGTAGAACGTGAATCACGTGGATCAGACGTAGTGAAACCAATTTGATTGTTAATGACGATATGTACCGTACCACCTGTGCCATAGCCTCGAGTTTGCGCAAGATTCAAGGTTTCCATCACCACGCCCTGACCTGCAAACGCAGCATCGCCATGCACTAAGATCGGCAAGACTTGATGACCATCTGCATCACCGCGACGTATCATCCTGGCTTTGACTGAACCTTCAACTACAGGATTCACAATCTCTAAATGTGAAGGATTAAAGGCTAGTGAAAGATGTACAGGACCACGTGCAGTGGAGATGTCACTTGAGAAGCCTTGATGATATTTCACGTCACCTGCAGGTAGATCATCACCATGCTTACCTTCAAACTCAGCAAATAATTCTTGCGGCATTTTGCCCAGAATATTCACCAACACATTTAAGCGGCCACGATGCGCCATACCGATGACGATCTCTTGTATACCTTGATTACCAGCACGCTGTATGGTTTCATCTAAAGAAGCGATAAAGCTTTCACCACCTTCTAATGAGAAGCGTTTTTGACCTACATACTTAGTATGTAAGTAGCGCTCTAAACCCTCTGCTGCGGTTAGACGATCAAGAATATGTACTTTTTGCTCGCGCGTGAATGCAGCACTAGCACGAGTCGATTCCAATCGTTCTTGTAACCAGCGTTTTTGTGCAGGGTCGGTGATGTACATGAATTCTGCACCTATGGAACGACAATAGGTGTCACGTAGCGCATTGAGTAAATCACGCAAGGAAGCAGTATCACCACCAAAGTAAGTATTACTGATGTTGAATACCGTATCCATGTCGGCATCACTAAATCCATAAAACGATGGCTCTAGTTCAGGAATAACAGGACGTTCTTGACGTTGCAGTGGATCGAGATTCGCCCACTGGGTTCCTAGAAAACGATACGCTGCAATCAACTGAGTGACTGCAACACGCTTACGACCCATTTCAGCATCAGCCGATGCAGTGATAGTACGTATAGGTCCTTGCTTAGCACGTTCCGCAAAGGATGCAACAACCGGAGCATGGGCTACATCGGGTCTGTCGCTTCCATCAACTGCTGGCACGTGTTGCATGGCGTCGAAATAAGCGCGCCAATTATCAGGAACTGCACCGGGATTTAGGAGGTAGGCCTCGTAGAGTTCTTCTACGTAAGGCGCATTCCCACCAAATAGATAGGAATTGGAGAAAAACTGCTGCATCATTTTGCTCACCTTTTCTTCGCGTTTCGCGAGATTAGCGGGTTAGGATGATCTCTGATGCAAGTCATCAGAGACTTCCGAAAGGGTCAACTCTGACCCACCTTCACCTTCTGTTTAGCGGGCTTTCCGCATTACAGATTGCACAACATAATCAAGCCGGAGAATAGCATAGGAAACACCGGCCAGAATACAAAAACGGGCCACTAGGGCCCGTTTTCATAGCATAGTTTTATTATCTTTTTGCCATCGGCAGTACATCTCTTTGAGCAGAACCGACAAACAGCTGACGTGGACGTCCGATTTTTTGTTCAGGATCTGAAATCATTTCATTCCATTGCGCTATCCAACCTACAGTACGCGCCATAGCGAAAATACCGGTAAACAGCGAAACCGGAATGCCTAATGCAGATTGCACAATGCCAGAATAAAAATCAACGTTAGGATAAAGTTTACGGGAAACGAAATACTCGTCTTCCAACGCGACTTTTTCCAATGCCATAGCGAGCTTAAATAATGGATCATTTTGCAGACCCAATTCATTCAAGACTTCATGACAGGTTTCACGCATGAGTTTAGCGCGTGGGTCATAGTTTTTATAAACACGATGACCAAAGCCCATCAACTTAACGCCAGAATTCTTGTCTTTAACTTGTTTGACGAATTCACCAATCTTGTCGACAGATCCAATTTCTTTCAACATAGTGAGTGCAGCTTCATTTGCACCACCATGCGCAGGACCCCATAGGCAAGCAATACCTGCTGCGATACAAGCAAAAGGATTGGCACCGCTAGAACCGGACAGTCTTACTGTAGAAGTGGATGCATTTTGTTCATGATCAGCATGCAAAATCAAAATGCGATCTAAAGCACGAACTAGCACTTCATTGACTTTGTATTCTTCTGCTGGCGTAGCAAACATCATACGCATGAAGTTCGCGCTATAAGACAAATCATTGCGCGGATAAACGAAAGGCGCACCGACAGAATATTTATATGCCATCGCCACTAAGGTTGGCATTTTCGCGATCAAACGAATCGCTGAAACTTCACGATGATGTGGATCATTAATATCTAAAGAGTCGTGGTAGAAAGAAGCCAAGGCGCCGACTGTTCCCACCAATACAGACATAGGATGCGCGTCACGACGGAAACCGCGGAAGAAAAATTGCATTTGCTCATGCACCATCGTATGACGGGTGACGGTATCAACAAATGTTTTCTTTTGATCTGCTTTCGGTAATTCACCATTCAACAGCAAGTAGCAAGTTTCAAGAAAATCACAATTCACTGCTAATTGCTCAATAGGATATCCACGGTATAACAACTCACCTTTATCACCATCAATATAAGTGATGGATGAATTACAAGCCGCTGTAGACATAAAGCCAGGATCATAGGTAAAGCGACCTGTTTCGCCATATAACTTGCGGATATCAATTACGTCAGGTCCTATTGAACCTGTGTAGATAGGGAACTCTATAGACTTTGAGCCGTCGGAAAACGAGAGCGTAGCTTTAGCGTCGGATGGTTTCATGGTTCTACCCTAAAAAAATTAGCTGACACAGCTTTTTAATTACATCAATTATTTTGCAAGCTTTAGTTTTCAGGCTTGTCGTAACCTGATTAACAAGGCATGGACATGCGGCTGATTTAATTCATCAACAGGTTCGTTTTGTCCCAACAACAAACCCATTAAATCATTGTCTGGCAACTCCATTAATCTGGTAAATGCATCGACATCATCATCCGTCAGACTTAATTCATGCGCATCAAGAAAACGCGACAAGATCAAATCGTTTTCTAACAAGCCTCTACGACTACGCCAGCGTAAACGGCAGCGTCTTGCAGGATCATCTTGATGCGCTGCCATAATCATTAAACAGCGCGTCTCACTAGCAATTCTTTAATCTTGCCGATTGCTTTATTAGGATTAAGTCCTTTAGGACAAACATCCACACAATTCATGATGGAGTGGCAGCGGAATAAGCGATAAGGATCTTCTAAATTATCCAGACGTTCGCCAGTTGCTTCATCACGGCTATCTGCAATAAAACGATACGCTTGTAGTAAACCAGCTGGCCCTACAAATTTATCTGGGTTCCACCAGA
>JBEDCU010000020.1:0-10648 GCA_041176585.1 Pseudomonadota bacterium | reverse complement strand
GCTCATCACTATCAATTCGATAAAAGATTCGAATCACAGCATCAAAATTTTGCACTCCTTCGCGCATCGCTGTTATCGCAATATGGTCAATCACTACCAACCTAGAGAGATGAGCAACATCACTAATAAATCCTGCTAATGCATGATAGCTACCACTCATTTTTATTGTGATAGGCAGCTCAGCGATAAATTCTTTGGCCTCTATTTCGCCAGGCTTAAATGATTCAAACTGCAGGCCTCGCTTAATACCAGTCTCATTAATGCCGGACAAGGTCGCATCCATAGCAGCCTTGTCCGGAAGCTGCTGCTCAAGTTGCATCAGTTGTTGTGCGCTTAGATTTTTATGCGCTCGCAACTGTTCAAGATTATTAGCTTGTGTGAGCTTATTAATAAATTCTTTTTTTTGACTCTCTTCTTTTTCAACAAGCACAAGGAGCTCTTCCCATTGCGTTGAAAAAATGACTGTGTATCCTACCAACACAACCAGAAAAAAAATCATGAGTACAACTATGTTGCGTGGCAAGGCAGGCCATAGTGCTGGTGAGACGCCATCTAAGCCCTGAAATTGTTTGCTGATTTTTTTCAAAGCTATCATTATTTCTATCTTATCTAGCATCATCTCTCCTTAGGACCATCTAAGATAGTTAGCTTGATAGTGAATTCAAATAGTTTTCTTAAATCCTTACCTTGACCAACCGTCGCTAATTTACTTTCTAGTAGCGTTGGCTTAGATAAGTAGCGCGAATTCATATCAATATTGTGTAAAAATTCAGAGATGCGTGCATTGGATTGAGCATGTCCTGTCAAAGTAATCACATCTGTTTGCTTGATTGATTTTAAAACTACGCCTACTGGCGTTAGATCAACCAACTCATCCAATAAATAAACTGGTTGATTACGTGCCGCTTGTAAATTCAAGATCATTGCTTGTCGCTGTTTTAATGATTTTATTTCTTCATCTAGCGTTACGATTTCTTTTATCTGCGCATCAAGCTTAGTCATTTCATTTTCTAGCATGACATTTCTTGCAGATCGATTAGACAGTAAACTCTCTAAGGTCAGCATCACTACAATCACAATCAACATTCCCACTAAAGCCGACAGCAGTAAGGATTGATTAAATGATCGCTTACGCGCTATTCGGCGTGCCTCTCGCCATGGCAAGAGATTGAAATTCATACTTCCATCCCACTTAAGGCCAGTCCAACTGCAACCAATGAAAGAGGTGCTTGTGACTCTACGATGGATTGATTTACTCTCGAAGAAAATTTCATGCCTAGGAATGGATTAGCCAGCAACACAGGCATATCGATTCTTTGTGACAGGAGTGATGTTAATTGTGTGAGGTGGCAGGCATCACCAGCTAAATATAGATACCCGAGTTGGGTATAAGCACTGGATGAAAAAAATAACTGCAGCGATCGATTTAACTCTTGCGCCAGCATTTCATTAAATGGCTGAATGATTTCAGCTTGCATGTCATCTGTATAGCGCTGTAAATCTTGTTTTAATTTTTGATTGCCTAGTCCTAGCTCGCGTTCATACACTGTTGCTCGATTAACTAAGACTGAAAAATGACTATGCTCTGATCCAATATGAAATAAGCCAATTGCACTATTTTTTCCATGCTTTTCTCTTTTTATTTTTTCGGAAAGTGCAAAACGTGCAGCATAAGAATCTACATTGATAGTAACCACCTCTAAGCCTACTGCTTTTGCTAATGCGATTCGTTCATCTATTTTTTCTTTACGCGCAGCCACTAGCATGACATCGATAGCGTCTTGTTCTCTGTTGGATGGACCAAGAATATAAAAATCTAATCCCATCTCACTCAGTGGAAATGGAAGATTTTGGCTAGCCTCTGTTTCAATTTCTGCTTCGATATCGTCTTCACTCAGCAAGTCAGGCAACGTGACGACTTTGCTAATGACTGAAGAAGCAGGAAGCGCAAGTGCCACTTGATGGGTAGGACTTGCGCTTTTCACCATAGCGATATGTAGGGCTTCACACACTTGATCAAATTGCTGCACAACCCCTTCGCGCACGACACCTTGATTAAATGGCTCAAATGCAAAATGTTCGACCCGCAATTTACCTCTTGCACCCGAAAGTTCAATAAGTCTTACTCCAGCAGCATCGATATCAAGTCCGATTAATGGCGCTCGACGTGACCAAGGGAATTTATAGGACAAGAAAGTCAATAGGAGCTTCCAGTGAGGAGATTTGTTTTCATTTTTGAAATAGCGGCAAATGCTAACAAGTCGATTTCGTCTCTGTAAAGCTGATGGGAAACCTCGTTGTCAAATGCCTACGATTGCTCAGATTGAACTTAGATTGAGCCAGAGAAGCCTATGCAAGCAGACAAGCAGATGGCGCTGCAGCTTGATTTCAACGCAATAAGCACTTTGCAGAAAATGAAACAAATGCTTTTTGTGGCCTAGCTAAAAGTTATTCTTGATATGCAATGCTTATGGCGCAGTCGGTATAATGAATCACTGTAGTTACTCTCATTGCCAGTCTTATTGTTCATGAATCCAAACCCACCGAACACTCCCAACGGGGTAAACCCCAACCAGCCATCGATACGTAAATTACCCACAGCGGTAAAGCTCGTACTGAGTGTTTTTGGCATTGCAACTGGTCTGGCGGTGATAGGCGCACTCTTGATTGGATTCATGCTGATGATGGCGTATCCGAATCTGCCGGATATTGATTCACTCGCCACCTACCAACCGAAAATGCCGCTACGGGTTTATTCTGCTGATAATGTCTTGATTGGTGAATTTGGTGAAGAGCGTCGTAGCCTTGTTCATTACAAAGATATTCCCAAGGTGATGACGCAAGCGGTGTTAGCGATTGAAGATGATCGCTTTTATGAACACAGCGGTGTTGATTTTTGGGGTATTTTGCGTGCAGCTGTCCACAATGCATTGGGTGGTAGTAGACAAGGTGCATCAACTATCACGCAACAAGTTGCGCGTAATTTTTTCCTCTCTAGTGAACAAACTATTAAACGTAAGTTGTATGAAGTTTTATTAGCTTGGAAGATAGAAAAAACACTGACAAAAAATCAGATTCTTGAGCTTTACATGAATCAGATTTATTTAGGTCAACGTGCTTATGGTTTTGCTTCTGCTGCGCAGATTTATTTTGGCAAGAAGCTCAATGAAATTACGATTGCTGAAGCGGCCATGCTTGCTGGTCTACCAAAAGCACCTTCTGCAAACAATCCAGTTGTTAATCCAAAACGTGCAAAAGTACGTCAGCAATATATTTTGCAGCGCATGCGTGATCTAGGCTATATCACACCAGATCAATATCAAACTGCGCATGATGAACAATTAAAAATTAAAATGAATAGTAATGAATTCAGTGTGCACGCTGAATATGTCTCTGAAATGGCCAGGCAGATGGTGTATGACCAATTCAAAGAAGAGACCTATACACGCGGATTGAATGTTTACACAACCATTACTAAAGCTGATCAAGATGCAGCTTATCTAGCACTTCGACAAGGCGTTTTAGAGTATGAAAGACGTCAGCCGTATCGCGGTCCTGAAGCGTATATGCAAATCCCGTCTGATAAAAATGATGCAGAAGCAGCGATTGAAACTAAGTTAGCGGAACACCCTGATAGTGACGGTATTAGTGCTGCTGCGGTTTTGTCTGCTACACCGAAAATCGTGCGTGCCATGTTGGCATCCGGTGAAGAAATCTCGATTGAAGATACGGGACTTACGCAAGTGACTGCTGCACTGAGTGAAAAATCTGCTGCGAATAAACGTATCACGCGCGGCGCTATTATTCGCGTCATGCAATTAGAAAAAAAATGGGTCATCGCTCAACTACCGGATGTAGAAGCAGCATTTGTTTCTGTCAGTGCGGAGGATGGCTCTATACGTTCTCTAATTGGCGGCTTTGACTTCAATCGCAATAAATTCAATCACGTTACACAAGCATGGCGTCAACCTGGTTCTTCATTTAAGCCTTTCATTTATTCTGCTTCATTAGAGAAAGGTCTATCACCAGGTACGATCGTTAATGATGCGCCGATTACCTTTGATACTTCTCAGACCGGTAGTTTGGCTTGGGAGCCTAAGAATTACGATAATAAATATGAAGGACCAATGACGATGCGGCGCGGTCTTTCGAAATCAAAAAACATGATTTCGATACGCATACTAGAAAAAATCGGTCCGCAATATGCGCAAGAATATGTAACGAAGTTTGGTTTTGATCCAGAAAAAAACCCTCCTTACTTAACCTTAGCTCTAGGTGCTGGCGCTGTGACTCCCTTACAAATGGCAGGGGCTTACACTGTCTTTGCGAATGGTGGTTACCGTATTAATCCTTATCTGATTTCAAAAATTACTGACAATAACGGTAAATCTTTATTTCAAGTCACGCCTGAACATGCGGGTGACGAAGCTTTTCGTGTGATTGATGAACGTAATGCATTTTTAATCGATAGCATGTTAAAAGATGTGGTTAAACAAGGTACTGCTACCCGTGCGCTATCTTTAAAACGTACTGATATTGCCGGAAAAACTGGCACCACAAATGATTCTATTGACGCTTGGTTTGCAGGTTATAACCCTAAGTTAGTGGGCATCGCTTGGATAGGATTTGATAAACCTAAGAATTTAGGTAATCGAGAAACCGGCGGTGGTTTAGCTTTACCGATCTGGATTAGTTATATGCAAAAGGCATTAGCGACAGTGCCCATCATGAATCGGGAAATACCGGCAGGGATAACTGCTGTGGGCAGTGACTTCACCTACCATGAATATATTGAAAGTGGCGGCGTCAGTTCGATTGGCCTCACTTCATCCGGCGATTCCAAGCCCACAGATGACAATACTGAAGGCAAACCACAAAACGAATCGTTTTAGTGATTATTGCTTGGTTAAAGCTGGATAGCCTCACCTGCATACAGCGTTGCTAGTGCTGATAGGTTGGCAAATAATTCGCTGCCATCGCGCGTATTGAGCCACTGACCCTCATTGTGGCGGTAGTGATAGCCACCGGCCTTAGCAGCAACCCAAATCTCCTGCATAGGCGCTTGGGTATTGATGATGATTTTGGCATCATTATCGGGAAATTCTACCTGCAGCACATTGCCACTACGCGCACATTCCAAATCGATATCAGTTTCATCCGCAACCTGCTCTAAACTTGTCTGAATCTTGCGTAACACTCCCTCTGCCAACTGCAGAAACTCTGATTCGCTCATGCTACACTCCAGTGAAAATATGTTTAACAGCGCGCACTTGTCGCGCTATGAAAATTTAACAACATCCGTCATGCTGAATTTATTACGAATTGGTTTTATTCTAGCCTTGTTTTGCTCTCTTGGTTTGCTATCAGCTTGTGGTCAAAAAGGCCCGCTGTATTTACCAGAGCAGCCTAGACCTGCAAAACAAAAAACTGGGACAGTAACTAGTCCACAATCTTTTATTTTTAACTCAACTCACCAACAGCACGCCTAATCATGTCGAACTTCGACTATCACCATAACAGCCTTTATGTTGAAGCAGTATCTTTGGAAAACATCGCCAGAAGATATGGCACACCTACCTATGTTTATTCACGCGCTAGCTTAACGCAAAATTTTTTAGCTTATGCAGACGCTTGTAAAAAACATGGACGTGGATCAAATGGCGCTTTAATTTGTTATTCCGTTAAATCCAATTCCAATCTAGCAGTACTGAATGTATTGAGTAAGCTAGGTTCAGGCTTTGACATTGTTTCAGGTGGCGAGCTATTACGAGTTCTTGCTGCAGGCGGCGATCCACGTAAAGTTATTTTTTCAGGAGTAGGAAAATCAATTGAAGAAATGCGTTTAGCTTTGACACATGACATTCTATGTTTCAATGTTGAATCCATTCCTGAACTACAACGTTTAAATGATGTTGCAGCTTCAATGAATAAAATAGCTTCGGTGTCTTTACGAGTCAATCCTGATGTTGATGCACGTACGCATCCTTATATTTCAACCGGATTGAAAGATAATAAATTTGGTATAGCTTTTGAAGATGCTATTTCAACTTATCAAGAAATCGTCTCTTTACCGCATTTACAAATTATTGGTATTGATTGTCATATAGGCTCACAGTTATTAGATGATGCACCTCTGCTTGAAGCACTAGATAAAATAATTGAATTAGTCGATAAATTAAGCGATTTAGGAATAGATTTACATCACCTTGATATCGGTGGCGGTGTAGGTATTACTTATGATGATGAAGAGCCGGTTCCTGTTGGGGATTATTTGCATCGTTTATTTACACGCATTGATGCATGGCGTACTGCTAAACATAATGGCAAGCCAATTAAGGTGATGTTTGAACCAGGCCGCTCGATTGTAGGTAATGCCGGTGTTTTACTCACAGAAGTTCAGTACCTGAAACATGGTGCCACGAAAAACTTCGCCATCGTTGATGCAGCCATGAATGATTTAATGCGGCCGGCTATGTATGAAGCATGGCACGGCGTGCTACCAGTTAAACAAAGACAAATTACACCACGTGTTTATGATGTAGTTGGTCCTGTCTGCGAATCGGGCGATTGGCTTGCTCGTGCGCGCACACTCGCATTAGAACAAGATGATTTGCTCGCTATTTTGTCAGCCGGTGCTTATGGCATGACGATGGCATCGAATTACAATTCACGTGGACGCCCTGCTGAAGTATTAGTTGATGGCGATAAAGCGATACTGATTCGCAAACGTGAATTAGCGACGGATTTATTTGCCTTAGAATCCATCCCTCAATAGCTAACAGCTTTATTTCTATTCTGCCACCACGTCATAAGGCGACTGCCTAACAACACAAGAGCAATGACGGTGATCAATAAGGGTTGGGCAAAATTTTGTTTGCCCGCCCGCATCCACCAAAAATGTAGCAGCCCCATGATGATGATGAGATAAATAAGTTGATGCAGTGTTTTCCATCGCTTGCCTAATTTACGCATCATGCTATTAGTACTCGTTATCGCTAACGGCAGTAATAATAAAAATGTGGCAAATCCCATAGCAATGAAGGGACGCTTCACTACATCAAGTAACATGGCCTGCACGTCAAAAAAATGATCAAACCAGAGGAATGCAAGAAAATGCAGACTTGCATAAAAGAAGGTAAATAATCCCATCATCCGCCTAAGTGCAATTAACCATGTCCAACCAGTTATTCGTCGCAAAGGCGTGATGCTTAAGGTTATACACAATAGATACAGCGTCCAATCACCTGTATTACGCGTGATAGCTTCAAGTGGATTAGCACCTAGCTGATCTAAGTAAGCAAATATAAATAATCGCAAAAAAGGCACGCAGGCTAATAAAAATAAACCTGCTTTTATTACTTTGAATTGCTTACTGTCAGGCTTTAGCATACCAATACTAGGCCTAGTAAAATTTTCTTAAATTCATTCCACTATATAACGATGCCACTTCTGGATAACCATTGAACATCATCGTTGCACGCTTTTTATTGAAGAGACCATCTTCACCTATACGTCGCTCTGTAGCTTGTGACCATCGCGGATGATCAACTTCAGGATTAACGTTTGCATAAAATCCATATTCTTCAGGGGCTGAACGATTCCATGCAGTGATAGGTGGCTTTTCTGTGAAACGAATCCTCACGAGTGATTTTGCTGATTTAAATCCGTATTTCCAAGGCACGATAATTCTGACTGGCGCACCATTTTGATTTGTTAGTGTTTGTCCGTACATGCCCATGACTAACATGGTTAAAGGATGATTCGCTTCGTCGATACGTAAGCCTTCTGTATACGGCCAATTCAATACACGACTTCCCACTCCAGGCATTTGCTTAGGGTCTGCCAAGGTAGTGAATTCCACATACTTAGCATTGCCAGTCGGTTCTACTTTGCGGATTAATTCAGAAAAAGAAAAACCCACCCAAGGTATGACCATAGACCAACCCTCTACACAGCGTAGCCTATATAAACGCTCTTCTAGTGGCGCTAGTTTCAATAAGCTGTCTATATCCAAGGTCAGTGGTTTTTTAATTTCTCCATCAATTTGTACAGTCCACGGATGTGTTTTTAATGCTTTAGCGGTGATTGCTGGGTCACTCTTATCCATGCCAAACTCATAAAAATTATTATAGGTAGAGGCATCAGTAAAACTAGTCGGCTTATCTTTTGCTGTGTAAATCATATTCGGACGTGCAGACAAGGGCTTAGTGCTGGTAACATTTTCTGCCCAAGCACTATGACTTAAGGATGATGCTGTCATTGTGCCTATTGCGAGTTGTTGTAAAAACTGACGTCGTGCCGTTGCTATAGATTGCGGTGTTATTTCTGATGGAGCAGGTTCTTGAAAACGAAAAGAATGATTTTTCATAGGGCTTCCTGTTTCTTGACTCGAGGATGATTCAGATCGCTCATTAGCAGATACTGATCTGATTAAAATATTTTGATAAGCATACTGTAAAACAAAAAGGGCAACCTTGCGGCTGCCCTTTTTTACTAATTTTTATTTATCTGCTGTCAGTTCACTGATAGAACATAACGATTATTTTCCAGAATTCAAACCGGCAATATAGTCTGCCACTGCTTGTATTTCATCTTCTGACAAACGCTTAGCGATGGTGGTCATTTGCGCATTGTTTGAACGAGTACCAGCACGGTAGTTAGTTAATTGTGTCACTGTGTAATCTTGATGCTGACCACCAATGCGAGCAAATTGTGCTGGAATACCTGCACCGTTTGGACCATGGCAACCCGCACATGCAGGAACATTTTTCTCACCGATACCAGCGCGGTAAATCTTTTTACCTGCATCAATGGTGTCTTTATTACGTGCACTACCTGGTAAGACTTTTTGCTGATCTAAATATGCAGCAACGTTGGCAATATCTTCATCCGTCATCGCTTTCGCTATGCCCGTCATCACAGCATTATTACGAGTAGGCCCTTTAAATTCATGCAATTGCTTTTGGATATAAGCAGCATGTTGTCCTGCCAGTTTTGGATTGACTGATATGGTCGAATTACCCGCAACGCCATGGCAAGCCACACAAGCCATTACGCCACGCGCTGGATCACCACCAGAATATAAAGTAGCGCCTTTAGCAGCATCGGCCTTAGCAACAGATTTTTCTTCACTTGCTATAGCAAGCGTGGAAGTCGCGATCAGCGCGACTGAGATATATTTTGCAAAGTTCAGCAAAGCACGGTTCATTCAAACACCTTGGGGACTGGAAAAATGTTGGGTTATGGCTTTTTAGTCAGCATGCTCAGTAAACTGAACTTGGACTGTACGATGAATAAACTCTCGTACTTAATTGCCCGGCAATAACCCCGCATTGTACTACAATAGACTCCTCCTTTTGTGCCCATGCTGGGCTGTCTGTCTCTCACCTATCCCATGTCCCTGCTCTGGCAAGCCCGCTTCTTCACGACAGTTAATCAGCTGTCAGATTTGCCAAATTATAAAGTCCCTGAAATAGCCTTTGCTGGCCGCTCAAATGCGGGTAAGTCGACGGCTATAAATTTGCTGTGTAATCAAAAAAAACTTGCTTTTGCCTCTAAAACACCGGGGCGCACTCAACATATTAATTTTTTCTCAATCGGTGGCGCGCATGTAGGCCAACACAGAAAAGACCCCACCCGTGTCGATGAAATTAAGTGCTTTTTAGTTGATTTGCCTGGTTACGGCTATGCAGAAGTCTCGGGCGATGCAAAATTTCACTGGCAAGAGCTGCTAGGACGCTATGTGCAAATGCGCGAGCAGCTCACCGCTTTGGTTTTAATTATGGATGCGCGTCGACCTTTCACCGAGCTCGATGTGGAAATGTTGGAATGGTTTGCGCCAACTGGGAAACCGATTCATTGCCTTCTTAGCAAGTCTGACAAGCTTAACCGCACCCAATCTACTGATGCACTGCGACTTGCCAATACGGTTTTGTCCAGTTATGTTGATGAATCTGGCACGCCACTTCCATTCTCCGTGCAATTGTTTTCTGCATTAAAACGCACGGGTATGGAAGAAGCCGATGCTCAAATTAGAGCCTTGTTAGGTCTGACCCTTGATGAGGTTGCAAACGATTAGCTGAGAAAAATAAAAAAGCCTTGGAGCAAGGGGATGACTCCAAGGCTTAACGCTAAACCAGTTGCACGGCTTAGCCCCGCTCTGGGAGGAAATTAGCGGGAGGTGAGAGCATCACCTATCTTTGTGACGGCAAAGTACCAATAAAGTTTCATCCTTTTTTTAAGTACTTATCGAATAACAGAATTAATAAAAACATCCGAGAACAGCATGACTGATAAATTAAATAATTCCGCCCAGTTTCCTGCACTTCGTTTGCGTCGCATGCGTAAAGATGATTTTTCTCGCGCCATGATGCGTGAACATGTTGTCACCTCAGCTGATTTAATTTATCCAGTATTTATTCTTGATGGCACCAATAGACGTGAAGTGGTCGCCTCCATGCCTGGTGTTGAACGTGTGTCGGTTGATTTACTTTTTGCGGTCGCTGAAGACTGTGTGAATTTAGGTATTCCTGTACTTGCCTTGTTTCCAGTGATTGATCCTGCATTAAAAACACCGGATGGTATAGAAGCAACCAACCCGAATGGTTTAGTGCCACGTGCAGTGCGGGAATTAAAAGCGCGCTTCCCA
>JBEDCU010000019.1:0-7467 GCA_041176585.1 Pseudomonadota bacterium | reverse complement strand
GACAGCGTTTCTCACTTTGCATTACCGTCTTTCCTCAGCTGCTGGTGAGGACATTATTTCTACCTTCCATGAAAATCCAGCCACACTACAAATGGGTAGCGGACAATTAGCACCATTTTTAGAAGCTTGTTTGATTGGTTTGCCAGAAGGTGCGACTGAGATATTTGATTTAGCTCCTGAGCAAGCATTTGGTCCTCGTAATCCTGAATTGCTACAACGCGTTGCACTTGATACGCTAGTAAGTAATTCACAAGAGGGTGAGGAATATGCGGTAGGGGATTTAGTCGATTTTGCAGCACCAGGTGGAGGACGATTTGCTGGAGTCTTAAGAGAAAAAGGCGAGCTTGATGCTTTGTTTGACTTTAATCATCCATTAGCAGGACAACACGTAAAATTCGAAGTGCGCATTATTAGTGTGATGTAAGTCATAAATCTTACGTCACAAGAAAAGATGTTCTGGAGGCGAAATCAAAATGGAAAATAAAATGGATCAAGAAATTTTATTAGCGCAGCCACGTGGCTTTTGTGCCGGTGTAGATAGAGCGATAGAGATAGTCGAACGTGCATTAGCGCAATTTGGTGCGCCTGTTTATGTGAGACATGAGATCGTACACAACGCTTATGTTGTCGATGATTTGCGTAAAAAAGGCGCAGTCTTTGTAGAAGATTTATCGGATGTGCCAACAGGACAGCACTTAGTGTTTTCTGCGCATGGGGTATCCAAATCTGTGAAAGCAGAAGCCGAGTTACGTGGCTTAAAAGTATTTGATGCGACCTGTCCCTTAGTGACGAAAGTGCATGTGGAAGTGAGTAAGATGCGTGAAGAGGGAAGAGAGATCATCATGATAGGCCATGATGGTCATCCAGAAGTCGAAGGCACTATGGGGCAAAGTGAAGTGGGTATGTATTTAGTTGAAACCGTTGAAGATGTCGCAAATTTACAAGTCACATCGCCGGATGCTTTAGCTTATGTATCGCAGACTACGTTATCTGTGGATGACACCATAGAAATCATTGCTGCACTCAAAGTACGATTCCCCAAGATTGCAGAACCGAAGAAAGGCGATATCTGTTACGCCACTACCAATCGTCAACATGCAGTGAAATTTATGGCCACACAAGCAGATGTTGTGATTGTGGTTGGTAGTCCTAGTAGTTCTAACTCAACACGTTTGCGTGAAGTGGCAGAAAAAAAAGGTTGTGTCGCTTACATGGTGGATAACGCGAGTGAAATTAATCCTGTATGGATTAAAGATAGTCAGCGTATAGGCGTTACTGCAGGTGCATCAGCACCAGAGATACTCGTGCAAGAAGTGGTAGCAAAATTAAAATCATTAGGTGCAAAAAATGTGCGTGAGCTCGAAGGAGTTGAAGAGCATGTTACTTTCCCCTTGCCTAAAGGTTTGCCTCCACGGACAACATCCAACTAATTCATGGATATTTTTCTTCAGCAAATTATCAATGGTCTCGTACTAGGCAGTATGTATGCCCTAGTCGCATTGGGCTACACCATGGTGTATGGCGTGCTCAATCTTATTAATTTCGCGCATGGCGAAATTTTAATGATAGGTGCACTGACTGCATTAAGTATCTTGCGTTTGTTGTCATGGTTAGCGCCTGATTTGCCGGGTGCTGTGCAAATGCTACTTGCAGTATTAGGTGCTATTCCTGTTTGCATCATCGTTAGTATTTTGATTGAACGCATAGCCTATCGTAGGCTACGTAATGCACCACGTCTTGCTCCATTGATTACCGCAATCGGTATGTCGATTTTGCTGCAAACGCTAGCGATGATGATTTGGGGACGCAACCCGCTACCTTTTCCACAATTACTCGCTAGTGAACCATTTCATATTGGACAGGCGTTGTTAACACCTACGCAATTAGTGTTGTTAATTTCTGCCGCTGTCTCTATGTGTGCTCTGGTAGTGTTAATTGAAAAAACAAAATTAGGTCGCTCTATGCGTGCTGTAGCAGAAAATCCTAGGATTGCTGCTTTAATGGGGGTGGATGCAAACCGTGTCATCGTCATCACTTTTGCTATTGGAGCTGCCTTAGCGGCAATCGCTGGTGTGATGTGGGCTGCGAATTATGCAACAGCACAATTTGCTATGGGCTTTGTACCAGGATTAAAAGCATTCTCTGCAGCTGTGTTGGGTGGAATAGGTAATATTTATGGTGCGATGTTAGGTGGCATCTTGCTAGGTCTGATAGAAAGTCTGGGTGCAGGTTATATCGGAGAATTAACTGGTGGCGTATTGGGTAGTCACTATCAAGATATTTTTGCTTTCATTGTTTTAATTCTAGTGTTGACGATACGACCTAGTGGTCTAATGGGAGAGCGTGTTGCAGAGCGTTCTTAATTTTTTATCATCTTCACTTTCAAGCACGTGAAGCCATTTATAAAAACTCCCACACAAGATAAACATAGCAGCTTCATTAAGCGCGCTATCTTTATTGTGTTGTTATTGATTTTTCCATTTATTGCTATGCAATTTGGAAATTCATGGGTGCGTATTATTGATGTGGCCTTGCTATATGTACTCTTAGCTTTAGGTTTGAATATTGTTGTAGGCTTTGCTGGCTTATTAGATTTAGGTTACATCGCATTCTTTGCCATAGGCGCTTATCTAGCAGGTCTATTTGCTTCGCCACAGTTTGCAGTGGTCATAGAATCATTGTTGATGGAATATCCGGCGGCAGGTGCTGCTTTGTCTTCATTAGTGGGAACAGATGTGGTCGCGAATGGCTTTCATCTCTCTGTTTGGATCATCATTCCACTTAGCGCTGTAGTAGCAGGATTGTTTGGTGCAATCTTAGGTGCGCCCACATTAAAGTTGAGAGGCGATTACTTAGCTATCGTTACTCTGGGGTTTGGTGAAATTATTCGTATCTTTATGAATAACTTAAATGGCCCCATCAACATCACTAATGGACCACAGGGCATTAATTTAATTGATCCGATTCAAATAGCAGGAATATCCTTAGCAGGTCAAACAGGTAGTGGTGGCATGGTGAATGTTGCTGGATTTATGCTGCCCTCCGTGAATGCGTATTATTTTTTGTTTTTGATCTTAAGCGTCATCACTATCTTTGTTTCACGGCGATTGCAAGACTCTCGACTAGGTCGCGCATGGATTGCGATTCGTGAAGATGAAATTGCAGCGAAGTCTATGGGCATCAACGTTAGGAATGTGAAGTTACTTGCCTTCGCTATGGGTGCAACATTTGGTGGTGTGGCGGGTGCAATGTTTGCTGCCTTTCAGGGTTTTATTTCACCTGAATCATTTTCACTCACTGAATCCATTGTAGTGTTAGCGATGGTGGTATTGGGTGGCATAGGGCATATAGCGGGCGTAGTGATGGGCGCTGTGTTATTAGCAGCCTTACCTGAAATACTGAGACATACTGTGACACCGATACAAATGGCACTTTTAGGTGAAGTGTGGATAGATGCAGAAGTATTACGGCAACTACTCTATGGTTTGGCATTAGTCTGCATTATGTTGATTCGTCCTGCTGGCTTATGGCCTTCTCCTGTTCGAGAAAATCGTCCTGTCAAAGTTGATGCTGAGGCAAAGCTATGACATCAGCACCTCTCCTACATATCGAGCAAGTGAGTAAGCGCTTTGGTGGATTACAGGCTTTGTCTGATGTGGAATTGAAAATTTATCCTCATCAGATTGTGGGATTGATAGGACCGAATGGCGCTGGTAAAACAAGCTTATTCAATGTCATCACTGGTTTATATCAAGCTGAAACAGGACGCTTCTCTTTATCAGGAAAATCTTATTCACCTTCAGCACCCCATCGCGTAGCGCAAGCAGGTATTGCACGCACATTTCAAAACATACGTTTGTTTGCCGATATGACGGCTTGTGAAAATGTGATGGTAGGTCGTCATGTAAGAACGCATCAGGGTATCTTAGGAGCGATCTTGCGTCATCCTGCAGCACGCAAAGAAGAAGCTGAGATTGAACAGCGTGCACATGAATTATTAGAATTTGTAGGCATTGCTCATTTGACTGATCGCGCAGCAAGGCATTTATCGTATGGCGATCAACGTCGCTTGGAGATTGCAAGAGCACTCGCGACAGATCCTATCTTGCTTGCTTTAGATGAACCTGCTGCGGGTATGAATCACAGTGAAAAAGATAATTTACATCAGCTGCTATTAAAAATTAAAGCACAGTGTTGTGCAATCTTACTGATTGAGCATGATGTGAAATTAATGATGAGTATTTGTGATCGCATCACGGTACTTGATTACGGCAAGATCATCGCCGAAGGCGAACCGCATGAGATTCAAAAAAATCCGGCCGTACTTGCTGCTTATTTAGGTGGAGAGGTAGCATGAATTCGCCACAGCCTTTATTGAGTGTGCGCGACTTAGTTGTGCACTATGGCGGGATAGAAGCTGTAAAAGGAATTAGCTTTGATATAGGTCAGGGTGAATGCGTCAGTTTGATCGGTGCGAATGGTGCAGGTAAAACTACAACCTTAAAAGCTATCACAGGTACATTACCTACTGCCACTGTGCAAGGTACGATTACCTATGCAAATCAAAATATTAGTGTCTTGCCCGCTTATAGTTTGCCGTCTCAAGGTTTAGCCATGGTGCCTGAGGGGCGAGGTGTATTTGCACGCATGAGTATTAAAGAAAATTTATTAATGGGTGCGTATACCAGACAAGATCATTCGGAAATAGAAGCCGATATAGAAAAATGGTTTACGATTTTCCCGCGCTTAAAAGAACGTGCTGAACAATTAGCTGGCACTTTGTCAGGTGGAGAGCAGCAAATGCTTGTGATGGCGAGAGCCTTGATGAGCAAGCCTCAGTTGCTGTTACTTGATGAGCCTTCTATGGGGCTTGCACCGATTATGGTGGAAAGAATTTTCGAAGTGATTAAAACTATTGCAGCTCAAGGAATAGCCATCTTATTAGTGGAGCAAAATGTACGTCAGGCTTTAGCTTTGACACAACGTGCCTATGTGATGGACACAGGCACGATTACTTTGTCGGGTTTGGCGAGTGAGTTATTACATAATCCAGAAGTGTTTCATGCTTATTTAGGTGGCTGAAAAAATACAAATATTTTTAAGGCTTATTTTTTGTAATCACGGCTTCGAAATGTCCGCCTTGATCAAAAATAACTACAGGATTTTTTCCTTGACAGACGCGTAATACAGCAGGTTTTCCATCAGTATCTGCGCTATAAAAATCTACAGAAAAATCTGTTGCATAGTCTTGATTAATTTTATTGATCATAAAAGTCGTCCAATCGGAATCGCTATATAGAGGATCAAAACTATTAATTGTACCCTTACTAACATTTTGTAAGATAGATTTATAGTGCTGAGCACGCTTGGTATGTTGGCTATCATAGTTGCCAGTAACATGTTGTAGCAAAGAGATAAGTAGACAATTATTTTCTTTGCCAGAATTTGGTTTGATTAAATAATTATTGGCATCAAACCATTTTCTAAGTTGTAAATTATTTTTTGCGTGAGCAGACCATTCACTGGGCGTTATTTTTCTTTTTGAAGAACTGGTTTTTGTATGAGTAGGCTGTTCATTTAAGCTATGTTGAATAGCCTCTTTGAGTGCAGCATCATTTGCCCGTTTAATTTCTTTTGCATTGCCAGACAATAAGGCTTGCTGTTGTGACTTTGAGAGAAATTCACTCTTTATTTCTGGATTGCTAGGTGAAGTACTGATGGTTGGTGACTTTGTGCGACTGGTGTCGTGAGTAGATATAAAACGTCCGATAGGTTTCATGTTTAGCTCCAGTAAAATGACATGCAAAGCTGAGTAATTTTCTAATCGGTTTAGTTCAATTCCCTTTGATTTATAGCTAGCATAATGCTGTAAAGATTAATTTATAGAGAATAACAATGAAACTTCATAGCTATTTTCGTAGTTCGGCGTCTTATCGCGTTCGTATTGCGCTTAATCTCAAGGGATTGTCGTATGACTTAGTACCTGTGCATTTGCTCAAAAATGGAGGCGAACAATTCGCTGACAATTTTCGCGCATTAAATCCTGATGCACTCGTGCCCGTCTTAGAAAATAATGGCGTCGCACTGACACAGTCATTAGCGATTATTGAATATCTGGAAGAGACATATCCTAGTCCTGCGCTACTCTCAACCATAGCGCTAGATCGAGCGTGGCAGCGTAGTGTGGCGTTAATGATTGCTTGTGATATTCATCCGATTAATAATCTACGGATCTTGCAATATCTAACTAATGTATTGGGTGTGAGCGAAGAAGCAAAAAATACTTGGTACCGACATTGGTGTGAGCAGGGTTTAGCTTCTGTTGAACAGATGTTGTCTGAGGATCAGCGTGTAGGACGCTATTGTTACGGCGATGTGCCTAGTCTTGCTGATTGTTTTTTAATTCCACAGATTGCAAATGCAAAGCGCTTGCAGTGTGATTTAACAGCTATGCCTACGTTGTTAAGAATTAATGATGCTTGCCTTCAGTTAGAGGCTTTCATTCATGCATCGCCTGCGCAGCAGCCCGATGCAGAATGAAATGCGAAAGCTTTAATACGTACTTAGCTTTTCTTGTAACGTACGACTTGTTGTCGTTGTTCACCCAAGCCTTCAATGCCTAGATGTAGAGAATCGCCATGTGCGAGAAACTGCTGCGGCTTCATACCCATGCCCACACCAGGTGGTGTGCCTGTTGCAATGATATCGCCAGGCATGAGCGTCATAAAACGGCTGAGATAACTAATAATTTTTGCGACTGAAAAAATCATAGTGCGTGTGTTACCAGTTTGACGACGTTCACCATTTAAATCTAACCACATAGTTAGCTTTTGTGGATTAAGAACTTCATCGCGTGTCACTAACCAAGGGCCAACTGGACCAAAGGTGTCACAACCTTTACCCTTATCCCATTGATTGCCTCGTTCTAATTGAAATGCACGCTCAGACAAGTCATTCACCACACAATAACCTGCTACATAATCTAAAGCGTTTGTTGCAGTCACATATTGTGCTTTACTACCTATGATGACACCGAGTTCTACCTCCCAATCAGCTTTGCTCACATCTTTGGGTAACATCACCGTATCATTAGCCCCAGCTAGTGAAGTCACAGCCTTCATAAAGACGATAGGTTCAGTGGGAATAGGCATACCCGATTCTGCAGCATGATCTGAATAGTTCAGACCTATACCAATAAACTTTCCTACTTGGGCAACGGGCACGCCTAGACGAGGATTGCCCCGCACAGTGGGAAGGGAACTAGGTTTGATTTTAGCTAGCTTTGCGAGGAATTTTGGCGCAAGCACACTGGCATCGATATCTTCTACGACATCAGACAGGCTGCGTAGCTTGCCTTCGGCATCGATTAATCCAGGTTTTTCTTGGCCGAGGCGACCGTAACGTACTAGCTTCATACTAATCCTTTTAAATTTAATAGATGTCAGACTAAATAATAATCTTAACGCA
>JBEDCU010000018.1:0-5984 GCA_041176585.1 Pseudomonadota bacterium | reverse complement strand
TATATCAAATGCACAAAGAAGGTAAGTTGGCTTTCCCAGCAATTAACGTCAATGACTCCGTCACCAAAGCTAAGTTCGATAACTTATATGGCTGCCGTGAATCCTTAGTCGATGGCATCAAACGTGCAACTGACGTCATGATCGCAGGTAAAGTAGCTGTTGTTGCAGGCTATGGCGATGTGGGCAAAGGTTCAGCCCAAGCATTGCGTGCTTTGTCGGCGCAAGTATGGGTAACAGAAATTGATCCTATATGTGCATTGCAAGCTGCAATGGAAGGCTACCGCATTGTAACCATGGACTATGCGGCAGAACATGCAGACATCTTTGTTACAGCAACAGGTAACTATCATGTGATCACCCATGAGCACATGAAGAAGATGAAAGACCAAGCGATTGTTTGTAACATTGGTCACTTCGACAATGAAATCGAAGTTGCCGCACTCAAGCAATACACATGGGAAAACATCAAGCCACAAGTGGATCACATTGTGTTCCCAGATGGTAAGCGCATCATCTTGTTGGCAGAAGGTCGTCTCGTTAACTTAGGTTGCGGTACCGGTCATCCTTCCTATGTCATGAGCTCATCCTTTGCAAATCAAACGATTGCGCAGATCGAGTTATATAACCGTACGAAAGACTATCCTATCGGCGTATATACCTTGCCTAAGCATTTAGATGAGAAGGTTGCGCGTTTGCAGTTGCAAAAACTCAATGCACAATTAACTGAGTTGACTGAAGAGCAAGCTGCTTATATCGGTGTCAAGCAAGAAGGTCCATACAAGCCTGAGCTATATCGCTATTAATTTGCTTATTGTGTTTGTAGAGTGAATGGATTCCGGTGTATGCCGGAATCCATTTTCCTTTTTCACTTTTCGGATCGATAATGCGCTTGCTACTGATCTGGTTGATTAACACCATCGCTTTATTTGTTTTGCCCTTGATCTTAAAATCAGTGCAAATCGATAGCTTTACTACAGCATTGGTTGCAGCATTAGTACTTGGATTAATCAATACGCTGATTCGACCGATACTGATTCTTTTAACTTTCCCTGTCACAGTTCTCACACTAGGTTTATTTATACTAGTGGTTAATGGTTTAATGTTTTGGGCTGCCTCTGATCTTGTACAAGGATTTCAGGTGGCGGGCTTTTCTTCGGCAGTATTGGGTGCACTGCTTTACAGTGTGATTTCATGGCTGTTGTCAGCAATTTTCATAAGAAAATAAATGCAAGAACAATTATTTAGTGTTGAATTTTTCCCGCCTAAAACAACTGAAGGCGCTGACAAACTACGTGTCGTCAGAGAGAAACTAGCAGCGTTACATCCTGCTTATTTCTCTGTCACTTTTGGTGCGGGTGGTTCTACGCAATCCGGTACACGTGACACCGTATTGGAAATTCGCGCTGAGGGTATGCAAGCTGCACCGCATTTGTCTTGCGTCGGGCGGACACGTGAAGAGTTACGCGACTTAATCATAGAATATAAATCACATGGTATTAAACAATTAGTCGCCCTGCGTGGTGACTTACCCAGTGGTTATGGCGCAGGTGGATTTTCTTCGGGTCAGTTTAGTTATGCCAATGAGCTAATAGAATTCATTCGCGCTGAAACCGGTGATTGGTTTCACATAGAAGCGGCGGCTTATCCTGAAATGCATCCACAAGCAAAATCGCCGCAAGATGATTTGAAAAATTTTGTACGCAAAATAAAGGCAGGTGCGAATTCTGCTATCACACAGTATTTTTATAATACCGATGCTTATTTTCGATTTGTTGATGAGACACGCAAGCTTGGAGTGGATGTACCTATCGTAGCCGGCATTATGCCGATTACAAATTACACACAGCTGATGCGGTTTTCTGAAATGTGTGGAGCAGAGATACCGCGTTGGGTTAAATTAAAACTCGCTAGCTTTGGTGATGATACAGAATCGATACGCGCTTTTGGTTTGGATGTGGTTGCTGCCTTGTGTGATCAGTTACTCAAAGGTGGTGCACCAGGCTTGCATTTCTATTCTTTGAATCAAGCTGCACCTACGATGGCAATTTTGCAGCGTTTAGGTCTTGCGCAATCAAATTAATTTTTCTTCGGTGATTATCCAGTCGAGTGCAATATCGTAATTTGATACTGCAAAATCTACGCAGGTAAATGAATAGGCAATACCAACCGCAAGCATTTGCTGTGCTTGCGCTAAGGTGCGATCAAAATAACCGCCGCCATAGCCTAAACGATAACGGGAATCTGTAAAGCCTACACACGGAGCTAGAATTAATTCAGGTTGAACAAATGTTTCACGTGCAGCAGGTGCTGGTGTGCCACTGGCATCTTTTATGAGCATATCGCCAGGCTGCCAAGGCGCATAGAGCATAGCTTGATTTTTTTCCAACACCACTGGTAATGCGAGGCGCATGTCACGCTTGCATAAGGCTTCATACAATGGCCTGAGATCAGGCTCACCTGACAGAGGCAAATAAACGCCGAGTACCTGTATTGTTTGTGTTGACAAAAATACTTCTAATGCAGCCATGATGTGACGATCAGATTGGATTTTATCTTCAGCAGATAAAGCTTTACGTGCCGCGATCAGCGATTGTCGTAATGCAGATTTGTCGAGGTCAGCTTGCATAACTTAATAATGGTTAATTCAACCTAATTAATTAGGTATGACATGCTATTCTAAACACTCTATGAATATTCTGAAATTTGAAATAGCACCAATGAAAAAAATTGTTTGTTTGCTAGTCCTTGCGCTTGAACTGCTAAGTGGTATCGCCTTATTTTCTACGCCAGCCTATGCCGCACGCAATGAACTGGCGCTAACACCGGCCGATGCAGATTTTTTAATGCTACGCGATGCCTCATTGCGCGGTGAAATTGCACAAGCAGGCAGAATAGCAGATAGGCTTAGTAGTTATCCTATCACTTCCTATGTTGAATACTACCGACTGTATCCACGATTAATTTCAGCACCAGAAGGTGAGATACGCGCCTTTATGGATAAATACGCAGGCACTGCGATTGCTGATAGGTTGCGTAATGATTGGTTATTACTATTAGGGCATGCGCGTATTTGGCGCACCTTTGATGAGCAATATCCACTGTTTACTCTAAATGACGACACACAAGTTAAATGCTATGCCTTGCTGTCGCGAGTAAACAAACATGAGAACGTAGCCAAACAAGCACGCGATTTATTATTACAGCCAAATCAATATGGCGTCGCTTGTGCAGATTTGATTATCAATCTCTATAAAGAAAAATACTTTAAAGCAGATGATGTCTGGCATCAGGTAAGGCTAGCAGCTGAATATGGTCAAATTAGTTTGGCTCGTCGTTTAGCGGGCGTCACCGATGCAACTGAAAAACAATTAGCGATGGCGATTGATAAGCCTGGTCCAGTCATTGATCGCGGCATTGTTGCGCCACGCGCCTCACATGAATTATTCATTATCGCTTTAGGACGGGTAGCGCGGCATGATTCAGCGAAATCTGTAAAAGCTTTAAATAAAGTGCTGAATAAATTAAGTGAAGAAGAACAGTCGCTCGCTTGGGCACAAATTGCATTACAAGCTTCACTACAACTCTCGCGCGATGCAGCTAGTTATTGGCGTAGAACTTGGGGAGTGCAATTATCGCAAGATGCTTATCAGTGGCGCGCACGTGCGGCATTGCGAGCAGGTGACTGGAATATGGTGAGTAAAGCCATTAGTAGCATGCCACCTGAATTGCAAAAAGATGCCACTTGGGTGTATTGGCATGGGCGTGCAGATAAAGCACAGGGACGCAATGAAGAAGCGCAAAAGCATTTTCAAAGCATAGCAACGCTTTCCAATTTTTATGGCTTACTCGCGAATGAAGAATTGGGGCAAAAAGCTATGGTGTCTGATAAACCAATTGCACCTAAACCGGAAGAATTAGCAGAAGCTTCAAACAACACAGGCTTTCAACATGCATTTCGCTTTTTTGATTTAGGTTTGCGATTTGAAGGTAATCGCGAATGGAACTGGCAATTACGTCGTATGAATGAACGGCAGTTGTTAGCTGCTGCAGAATTTGCACGTCAAAGTGATGTGCTGGATAGAATGGTGACAACCGCAGATCGCGCTAGAGTGGAGTTAGATTTTACGCATCGCTTTCCTACGCCCCATGATGACATCATGCATACCGCAATCCAACCTATGGGTTTAGATAAAGCATGGGTCTATGGTTTGATACGTCAAGAATCGCGCTTTATTAAATCTGCTCGTTCTCACGTGGGTGCGTCAGGCTTAATGCAAATCATGCCAGCGACTGCAAAATATGTAGCGCGTAAAATTGGTATGGCAGGTTTTACTTTAAATAATTTAAATGATACGCGTACTAACATCACCTTAGGCACCCAGTATCTGAATATGGTGTTAACGAATTTAGGTGGCTCACAAACACTAGCAACGGCAGCTTACAATGCTGGACCAGGACGTCCTAGGTTGTGGCGTGCTTCACTGGAGAGGCCAATAGAAGGCGCTATATTTGCTGAGACCATTCCTTTTTCAGAAACACGCACTTATGTGAAAAGCGTATTAGCCAATGCAACTTGGTATGCTGCTTTATTTGAAAATAAACCACAATCACTCAAAGCACGATTAGGTTTTGTGATGCCTGGTGATGCGAATTTGCCTGAATTGGGCGATCTTCCTTAACAGATTTAATTTTATAAACTGACTATGCGACATGAATCTATTTTGCTGTTAGGTGGCAGCGGTTTTATTGGCAGCCATATCGCAGCGCAACTAGCAGCAACAGGACGACATGTTATCGTACCGACTCGACGCTACGATAGAGCGCGTCATTTGCTAGTTTTACCTACAGTGCAAATCGTAGAAGCAGACATCATGGATGACGCAACATTATCTTCCTTAGTGCAGCGTGCTGATGCCGTCATTAATTTAGTTGGTGTCTTACATTCGCAGCAGAGTCGTGCAGGAAGTAAATGGGGAAGAGATTTTGAACGCGCACATGTAGAGTTAACACGTAAATTAGTGCGTTCATGTCGTATACAGAATGTAAGACGATGTGTGCATATGAGCGCACTTGGTGTAGGATTAAATGCCCCTTCTATGTATTTGCGATCTAAAGCTGCTGCGGAAAAAATCATATTAGAAGCACCGTTCTTAGATGTCACCATCATGCGTCCATCAGTCGTCTTTGGAGAAGAAGATAAATTTTTAAACTTATTTGCGAAGTTACAAAAATTTATGCCTGTCTTAGCGCTAGGCAGAGCAGAAGCGAAATTTCAACCAGTGTATGTAAATGATGTAGCGCAAGCATTTGTCGCGGTAATAGATAATCAGCAAAGTTATGGAAAAACTTATGACCTAGTTGGGTCACGTGTGTATACCTTGCGAGAGTTAATCAAACTTGCGGGTATGTATAGTGGTCATGAGCGGCCATTAATAGGCTTGCCGCATTTCTTAGCGAAACTGCAGGCATGGATGCTAGAGTTTATGCCTGGTGGGCCACTCATGAGTCGTGATAATGTCGACTCTATGCAAGTCGATAATGTCGCAGGTCCTCGCAGTCAATTACCACCCGATTGGAAAGCTACGTCACTTGAAGCAGTGGCGCCGCATTATTTAGCGCGTGACTAAAAAAATGCCACAGCCATTTGCAATTTATACCGTAGGTGGCGCGGTGCGTGATGCTTTACTTGGACTGCCAGTTAAAGATCGCGATTATGTAGTGGTGGGTGCAGACCCAGAGCAACTGCAAGCCTTAGGCTATCAACCAGTCGGTAAAGACTTTCCCGTCTTTCTTCATCCCGATACACACGAAGAATATGCATTAGCACGTACTGAGCGTAAAACGGCGCCTGGGTATGCTGGCTTTGCTTTTCATGCTGCTGCAGATGTCACGCTAGAACAAGATTTAATGCGCCGAGATTTAACCATCAACGCCATTGCTATGGATGAGCAAGGCAATCTGATTGACCCCTATGGCGGCCAAGC
>JBEDCU010000017.1:0-8549 GCA_041176585.1 Pseudomonadota bacterium | reverse complement strand
ATTTTTAATAATCGTATTGCATCGTACTGATCCCATGAGCCAAGAAAATTCATCCCATCGATTTAGCGTCAATGTTGAGCGTTTTAAAGCGCTAGGCATTGTTGATCCTAAATCAAAATCTGCACATGACGCTTATGATCATCATCAATTCTCTAGCTCAGAACGTTTGTTTTTTAAACTCTGGGGTAATGAACAATTAAAGTCTGGAGTTTTTTCACCGGGACAAAAAGTCGCTGAGAAAGGTGAGCATCCTGTTTTCGCGCAAGTGATTATTGCTGGTGAAGTCGTCGTTACAGATAAAAATGGTGAACATTTTTTTGGGCCCGGCAGCGTGTTTGGATTAGCCGAAGGCTTATGTGACAAAGTCTATGATTGGGATGCAGTCGCAACCACACTTGTCACCACAAAAGTTATTCCCATAGAACGTGCCTTACGTGAAGTACTGCGCCTTAACACGGGACTAAAAGGTATTTGTCGCTTTACTGTCATGCGCATACTTGGTTTAACTACACCACCTGCGAGTTTGCTATGAGTAGTGGATTTAATCCAGTCACCTATCATGATGGTGATATGCTATTTGAAGCCGGTGATCCTGCTGAAAAATTTTATGTCATACAAACAGGGCAAGTAAAAATCATAGATCGTGTACGTAACGTACAACTCGCCTTGCTATCAGCAGGTGCTTCCTTTGGTGAGCAATCATTAATCTCTGGTGGCGTACGTAGCGCTGCAGCACAAGCAGTAGGAGACACCAACTGTTTAGAAATCACCGCGCAAGGATTGCGTGACATGCTCGCAAAAGAGCCAGGCATCGCGACAGCAGTTTTAGAAGCATTGTTGTTGCAGTTGTATATGCACAATGCGATGAAACTCTAACTAATCGACTTACGAGAAAATATCGCTAGCTGATGTAGGTGTGGTAGGTACGATTAGCGCAGCGTAATCGTACGCAAAAACGGATGGTTGATTCAATTGATCGGATGATTACGCTACGCTAATCATCCCTACAAAATCATGTAATCGTTATTGTGATGTTATACATGCGGCGCAATACATTGCGCCCTACAATTTTTTTGGTGATGTCGCTTCTTTATATCTTATTGTGTTTGAAAAAGATATTCCTGCCCACTGATCGGGAATCTTACATCGCGATCAGGTAACGCGGCACGTAGTTCGCTTTCTATTTCATCTTCTAAGCCGGGTTTGCGATGCACGATGATGCCAGCTACATTTGAGCGTAGTTGTGAAAATTCTTTGATGACCATGTCCACATCCATGTGCATGGACATGAGGGCCATTTCATGCATTTTCCGTGAATAGGAACATTCAACGATGACGCCGGCGAGTTCATCATCGTTATGTATGGCTTCCCAAAAATCTGGGCAGTCTGCTGTGTCTCCAGAAAACGCTAATACGGCTCCAGCTTTTTCAACACGGTAGCCACATGCAGGTATGCCATGATTGGCTGCTAAGGTACTGAACTTAAAACCACCGATTTCAAAAGTTTGATTTTCAGGTATGGCATGCAGTTTCGCAAATGGATGAGCGATGCTAGGTATGCTAGTGAAGTCAGGCCAGATTTGATTATTGAATACATGATTAGCGATGATTTCAATCACGCGTTGTGGTCCCCAGACATTGATAGGGCCGGTACGCATTTCAATGACAGAATCCATTAGCAAGGGCAGGCTAGCGATATGATCAAAGTGCGCATGCGTGAGCACGACATGATCAATACGCGCCATTTCTTCTAGGCTGAGGCTAGTTAATCCTGTACCTGCGTCTATCAGTACGGATTCATCCAGTGCATAGCAAGTGGTGCGTCTTATTCCACCTATGCCACCATTACAACCTAGTAATCTTAGTTTAATCATGTTTGCTTGAGTGCGTGGTCTTTCGCCACCGGCTCGCTTATATGGTTTTTATAGAATCATAGCTGATGTTAGAGACAAATCGCAGCTAAACATTGGGTACGGTTGATAATTTTTATTTCATTAGCTAATCCTAGATATTCGCCATCTGCTGCGATGGGAATTGGCGTCTGGGATTGAATTTTTAGGCAACTAAAGGCTAGGGTATGTACTTTGGGACGCCCTAAATGCTTACCTATCAATAGTCTGGGTAGTAGTTGTAATACATCTGACATGTGTATGTCACCAGCCATTAATAAGTTGAGTGCGCCGTCATTGATTTTGGCATTTGGCACTGCGGGCATGCCTCCTCCAAAACTCGGTGTGTTTAAACAGGAGGCAAATAAGGCAGGGCCGGTGTGAATCAGTTTGTCATCGGCAGTGACATGGATAGGCCAATGACGCAAAGCACGTAATTCACCTAAGGTCGCCCAAAGATAGCGTGGCATACCAAATAACCAAGCAGGTCCTTGGCGTGCACGTAAACTGATCGATGCATCAAATCCTACACTTAAGCTAGAAAGGAAAAGGTTTTCATGTAGGACTCCGGTGGATGAATCAATAAATTGAATTTCACCAACATCAATAGGACTGGCAGGATGAAATAAAGTTTGTTGAATTGCAGTGTCAAGTGTTAAGCCATAGGTGCCTAGTGTTCTTGCATTGTCATTACCGCTTCCCATAGGCAGTACACCTAAGGTATGTCCGCCTGCTATAAGCGCTGGTAAGAGATGTTGGATGGTGCCGTCACCACCTGCTACGAGGATACGACTGCCCGATGGTAGGGCATGAATCATTTGTAATGCTGCTTGCGGTGTGTCGGTGATGATTAATGCATCATCTAGTCCGCACTGAGAGAGAATTTTTTTCAGTTGTGCAGCTAGCTTGGCATTGCGGCCACCGCGTGCATGAGGATTCAATAAAACATAGGTCAGCGCGCTTTGATTGTTGTGAGCGCGCTGAAGGTGTTGCTGCGACTGTTGTCTAGATTCAGCTTGCAATCAGAATCCTAAATTTAGTCTTGGTTTTGTAAAGTAACTGGAGGGTCGAACCAACGATACAAGACGGGTAATACGACTAAGGTTAATAGCGTAGAGCTGATTAAACCGCCAATCACGACCACCGCTAAAGGGCGTTGTACTTCGGAACCAGGGCCACTCGCAAATAAGAATGGTACCAAGCCCAAAAGTGCCACAGTTGCAGTCATCATCACGGGACGGAAACGTTGTATGCATCCTTCATAGACTGCCTCACGGACGGCTATACCTTCTTCACGCAGTCGACGTATACAAGAAACGAGCACGATACCGTTTAAGACGGCGATACCCCACAGTGCAATAAATCCGACTGAGGCAGGCACAGATAAATATTCACCGGTGATAGCCAAGCCAAACACGCCACCGATTGAAGCGAATGGCAATACTAAGATGATGAGTGAGGCAAGTTTTAATGAATTAAACATCATAAACAACAAGAAGAAGATGGCAGCAATCGTTAATGGAATGATGATCATCAGTGTGCCCATAGCACGTTCCATGTTTTCAAACTGTCCACCCCATGAAAAATAATAGCCTTCAGGAAGTTTGATTTCTTTTTCAACGCGTTGCTGGACTTCAGCGACGAAGCTACCTAAATCGCGATCAGCTACGTTGGTGCCTACTACCACGCGCCGTTTACCTGACTCACGATTAACCGTAGGAGGGCTATCAACTAATTGTATAGTTGCGACGGATTCAAGTGGAATGAGTGCGTTATCAGGAGTCCGTAATAAAGTTTTTTTAATCGCTTGAATAGAGTTACGATAATTTTCTGGATAACGAATTTGAATCGCAAATCGACGTTCACCTTCATACAGTTGACTCACTTCACTACCACCTATGGCTGTTTCAATGATGTCGTGAATATCAGAGACATTAATGCCATAACGTGCAATCGCAGGTCTATCAATATCAATCGTGAGGGTTTGTTGTCCAGATAGACGATCAATACGTATATCTTTTGCACCTGGAACGGTTTTAACTATTTTTGCAACTTGTTCTGAGATGAGTTTTAGCTCTGCTAAATCATCTCCAAAAATTTTAATCGCTAGTTGTGAACGCACGCCCGTTAACATTTCATCGACACGCTGCGCAATAGGTTGATTCATCACGACTTGCACACCAGGTAAAACTGACAGTGCAGCGCGAATATCTTTTTCTATTTCAGCTTGTGTGCGGTCTGAGTTTGGATCGATACTGACAATGGGATCAGATTCATTTGGACCCGATGGATCAGCCGGTGATTCACCACGCCCCAGTTTTGATACAGCTAATCGTATGCCAGGAATTGGTTTGATTAATTGCAAAGCTTTAGTGTCAATTTGTACGGACTCTTCGATTGAAATACTAGGCGCACGTATGATTTGCGGCACGATAGAGCCTTCGTTCATAGTCGGTATAAAACTCTTACCTAAGAACGGCACTAGCATAAAAGAAATCAATAAGGTGACAATAGCTGCAGCGATCGTTTTTTTCTGTGATGATAAAGCAGCTTGTAATAAGTTGAGATAATGCTTTTTCATCCAAGCGATGGGTTTGGTGTCGTGATCAGAGCCACCTTTTAAAATATAAAAACACAATGCCGGAGATAAGAATAAAGAAATGAATAATGACACTGCCAAAGCAATGGCGATTGTCAGTGCTAAAGGCGCAAACATTTTTCCTTCCATGCCGGTTAGGGTCATGAGAGGTAAGAAAACGAGAATAATGATGGAGATGCCGTAAATAGTAGGCTTGGCTACTTCAATGGTGGCATCCAACACAACCTGTAAACGTTCACGTATGCTTAATTGAGCAACGCCTAGTTTGTGGAATACATTTTCCACTACCACCACAGTGCCATCCACCATCAGTCCAATCGCAATCGCTAAACCTCCCAATGACATGAGATTGGCGGAGATGCCTAAACGATTCATGGCCATGAAGGTAACCAGAGGTGTGATGACTAAGGTCGCTACCACCACAAGACTTGAGCGTATGTCTCCTAAGAAGATCAACAATACAATCACTACTAGAATCACACCTTCAATTAATACTTTGCCTACCATCCAGAGTGAAGCATCAACTAGTTCAGTACGATCATAGAAGGGGACTATTTTTAATCCACCCGGCAGCATGTTTTTTGCATTGATTTCATTCACGCGGCCTTTAATACGCGTCACGATTTCTTTTGCATTTCCAGCGCGTAGCATCATGACGATGCCACCGACAGCTTCCGTGTCACCATTTTTTATCAATGCGCCATAACGGATAGCTGGCCCAACTTTGACTTCAGCGACATCTCTGACATAAACAGGTGTGCCATTTTCTTCTTTCAAGACAATGCCAGCGATATCTTCCACAGTGCGTGTTAAACCCACGCCGCGTATTAAATATTGTTCTTCACCTTGCGGTAGGATGCCTCCGCCTGAGTTGGCGTTATTACGAGAGATAGCATGCTCTACGTCGCGCAAAGATAAATGATAATGACGCAATCGATCTGGATTCACATTGACTTGGTATTGGCGTTCATAGCCACCTTGTGAATTAATTTCAGCAATACCAGGAATTGAACGCAACATGGGACGTACTACCCAATCCTGAATAGCGCGACGCTCCATCAGTTCAGCTTCACTTAATGCGTGGGTACCATCGTCAGGTCGCTCTAGTGTGTATTGATAAACTTCTCCTAAGCCGGTAGAGACTGGCCCTAAAATAGGTGTGATGCCTTTGGGGAGTTTTGTATTGACTTCAATTAGTCTTTCCATGACCAGTTGACGTGCAAAATAAACGTCTGTGCTATCGGTAAAAACTAAGGTAATTATGGAGAGGCCATTACGATTCAAAGAGCGCATATCAGTCAAGCCAGGCAATCCTGTCATACTGATTTCTAGTGGCACGGTTACAAAACGTTCGACTTCTTCTGGTGAGCGACCAGGTGCTTCGGTTGCAATTTGTACCTGAACATTAGTTACATCAGGGAAGGCATCCACGGAGAGTTTGCTCGTTGCACGTAGACCAAAGCCTATTAATGCAAATGCCAATACCACCATCAGCAATCGCTGTGTGAGCGATTCACCTATTAATTTTGTCAGCATGCTGTTACTCCAATTCGGCGCGCTTACGCTGACTATTTAAATGAAAGGTGCCATCAACAACAATCGGTGTGGCTTCATCTAAACCTTTGATGACAGGACGATAATCACCGACCGCAGTATCTAATCGTACTTCAGTTAATCGGAAGCGTAGTTTATCTAATTGCACAAAGACATATTCTCGACCATTTTCACGCACGACGGCACTTGCGGGCACAGCTAGTTGACGTACTGTTTGTCCCTTTAAAACTAGTGATGCAAGCATTTGTGGTTTGAGTTCAAACTTAGGATTATTGACTGCAGTACGAATTGCAACAGTGCGTGTATCTGGATGTACGGTGTCGCTAATGAAAACAATCTTGCCATGTAAAAGTGTGTTGCCTATGGCTGCAACTTCAACATCAACACGCTGATTTAAGTAAACTGAGTTTGCATTTTTTTCAGGTAAAGCGCCGACTACCCAGACATTCGATAAATCAGCAACGGTAAATAAAGGGTCACCTGGCTGCGCTACTTGGCCTTGACTGATTTTACGTTCTACGACTATACCGGTTTGAGTGGCGGTAATCGCTACTTCAGAAGCGAGTGAACCATTTTCACGTAAGCTTTCTATGGTTGTTGGCGACAAACCAATTAAGCGTAGTTGGTCTGATGCTGCACGTAGCTCTGCACGCGCGACTGATAATTCCACTTCGCGTCTTTGTAACTCGGCAAAGCCGATCACGTCAGCAGCAACCAATTGTTGTGCACGCTCTACTGAACGTTCAGCTAACTTGCTACTTGATACTGCACGCAAAAATGATAATTGAGCGTTAGTGAGTTCCGGACTGGATAATTTTGCTAAGGCTTGTCCGGCTTTGACTCTATCACCAACCTCTGCCATAACTTGAGTGATTCGCCCCGTTACAGATGCACCTATACGTGTAGTGCGCTGTTCATTGGCTTCGATTTTGCCTGAGACTCTTTGTGTAACGGCAATGTCGTTGAGTTGTACGCGTTCAATTGAAAACTGGGATGCCATTTCTGGTTTGATTTCCACAATGGCAGTATCAACGGCTTGTACTGGCTTGGCTGTGGCTGATTCTTTTTTATTGCAGGCACTGAGTGTGACTAGCAATATGAAGAGTAATCCAAGGCGTTGAATACGAATAGGTTTTTGCATGTTGTAGAGGCTAGGCATAGCGAATAAATATAATTTGTTGAGTATTAGAAGTAGTAAGTGTTTATTCTGATTTCGCGACATGACGTCCTGCCAGTGTGTCGAGTTCTATCAGTGAAGCTTGTAATTGATAACGCGCTAACAGTAAATCATTGCGTACGGAACGTAAGACACGTTCTGCATCCAGCACTTCTAAAATGCCACGTTCACCAAATCGATAAGCTGCTTGGGCAACTTTCAAAGTGGACTCTGCATCACGCATCGCACCTTCAGAGAGTGCATCAATACGTGTGCGTGCAATTTGCACGGACTTCCATGTGAGTTCAATTTGTTGCAGTAACTCTGCTTTACGACCTTCTAGACGAACGATTGCTCGTTCGCGTTCTGCGATTGCTTCTGCACGTGGGCCTGCACGTTGATCTAAGATCGGCAGCTGTACCGAAAGACCTATCATATTTTGTCTGGCTTCAGGCTCTCGTAATTGCGAAACGCGAATTTCTACACCTGGCCAAAGACTCGCTTCTGCTTCATTAATTTTTGAGCGTGAACGCGCTAATTCAGCAATCAGTTGTTTGATTTCTGGATTTTCAACTACTGCTGTTTGTTTAAGTAATTCAAGATCGGGCACTTGTAGCTTATCGCTAAGCTGTGCATTTAATTCCCATGAACTAGGTAAGCGACCGGCTGCTAATCGATTCAGTGAGATGGCAGCTTGTTGTACTTGTAAGCGTGCTGTTTGTTCGCGTTGGCGCGCATTGATAATTTCTGCATCCGATTTAATTAATTCATAGCGTCCAGCTTCACCAGTTTGTACTCTAACTTTTACACGCTCGCGAATTTGTTCAAGTAAACCCAGAGCATCAAAAGCGGCGATCGTTTCTTCTTTACGCAGTAAGTATTCATAAGCACGTCGCTTTGTTTCTGCAATTAATTCATTTTCTGTCATGACCACGACTTGGGCAGATCTAGAGCGACTATGTATAGCGCTTTCAGCCCGTGCATTTCGTAAAGCTGGGTTTTCGATTAATTGCGCAACGCCGATGCCATTCCCTCTTCCTGAAAGCGCAGCGGGATTTTGTTCGTTGTATCGACCGCTTTGCATTTCTAATCGTGGATTAGGTAATGCTTTTGCGGTGGTGATGCCTGCAGTGGCTGCATCTAATGATTGCCTGCTAGCCAATAGCTCAGGGTTGTTGATTACGACGGTGTTGATCAATTCATTAATGGTAATGATCTGTATGGTTTCTGCTCTTAAGGGGGCTGCAAGAACGAGCATCATGCTAAGGACAGCGATGGACATGTATGCAGTTGGCTTCTTGTTAGAGCGGAGTGTTGAGCTTCCCATAGAATTTATTGTCAAATTAAAAAC
>JBEDCU010000016.1:0-4507 GCA_041176585.1 Pseudomonadota bacterium | reverse complement strand
TCGCACCCGTAGCTTCAGAAGGATTAGCCAGCACTTTCATATTGCTCATCGCTGGCAAAAATTTTGAAACAGGATCAGCGAGTTGTAACTTCCCTTCTTCTACTAACATCATGGTTAATACCGATACCATAGGCTTGGTCATGGAATAAGCACGAAAGATGGCATCGCGTTGCAGTGGCTTATTTGTCGTTTTATTTTGATAGCCAGTGGTGTCGGCATACACCACCACACCTTTGCGAGCAATCAGCAGCACTGCACCGGGCATGCGATTGGCTTCAATCTCTGCTTGAATAACTGGCTTGATACGAGCGAGTCGTGCTGCAGACAAGCCTTGTGCTTGCGGTGAACCTGTTGGTAAATCCCCTGCGCTTGCAGTCCATGTAATGAGAACTACCGCAGCACAAATGATTTGTCTTAATTGTTTAACGTACGACATTCTTGTCTCCCTATCTTTTATAAAATCATTCTGCATTATTTGTTGATTGTAGTACTAAGCGCAAAGGATTGAGCACTTCCCGCCATTGCTCTAATTGTGGTGTAGCTTCTCCCATAATCATGCACGCCAACCATTCACCACACCATGGCGCACAAGTCATGCCACGCGAGCCATGTGCTAGCGAGGCATACAGATTTGGTGCAAGCTGACCGACAGCAGGTAATCTATCTTGCGTCACTGCGCGAAAAGCTACACGCCCACTTTGACAGTCATTCTTATCAAGACAAAATTCAGGCAAGAGTCTTTGTAGACGTTGAAAATTTTCTTCATCATCCGTGCTGCGTGCATCAACACATGCATCATCTTTTTGAATAGTGGCACCTATTGTATGCATACCTCGAATAGCAGGTGTGATGTAACCATCTCGACAAATAATTTTATGTAAATGCCGTCCCACTATTTCTGGCAACATCGTTAACTGACCACGCGCACTATCAATTGCTAAAGAAGATGAAAATAAAGTCCCAGAAAAAGCACTCGCTAAAACGACACAATTAGCTTGTTGTTCTGATCCATCAGATAAAGTAATGCGTGGCTTTTGTTTTTCATCAAACTGTATTCGACTGACATGCAAACCTATTTGCACCTGAATATAAGGATGGTTTAATAAAGACTGAATGAATGGAATCGGCTCTATCCACCCTGCGACTGGCAAATGAAAACCGCAATCTGCAACTTGATTTGCACTAAGCTCACTAGCTTGTTCTTGCGTGACTTCACTTATCCAATCAGCTGAATATTGTGCTGCATGCAGTGCGAGTTTTTGATGACGAAGTGCGTCGCGTGTCATTCTGATTGCACCACACAACTCATGTGGAACCGCTTGCCCATGATGCGTCAGCCATTGCACTAACCACTGCATGCCTAGTGTGGTGAGTGTTGTAATCGGATTATGTGCGCCACCTGGCTCAGGTCGAATAACAGCAACTGGATTACCAGAGCCACCATTCGCAATCTGCTTAGACTCTATGACAGAAACGGGAATCTGTCGTTGAGCTAGAGCATAAGCCACACTTGCACCAGCTATGCCAGCTCCAACAACTATAACTTTCTTAGGGATGTTTACATTACCCATACAACTACTGACAACGCCCTTCAAAAATCAAGGCTGAGGTAGGAAGCTCTAAGGTATCACTGACAGTGAGCGTAGTGGTATCTAGTCTTATGCGTCGCGTCGCTTGCTGCTCTGTTAAACCATAACAATACCAACCACTCTCCGTCGTAGAGCATTGCATGGTCTCTAGCTTTTGATTCTGTATCTGATAACGACGCTGTTCATCAACTGGGTAAGTTGACTCTGCACCCCGATGGATAAAACGTGTTTTACCCTGACAGGTCCAATTGACGTCAGCAGACTGTGCAAATGAGGAAAATAAAGACAGTAAGATAAAAACTAAGTGCGCTAGAGGCATGAACTTTGATCAACATAATTTAACTATGCCCTACTTTACCACTGCACACCTAGTTTTTAATGGGGACAAATAAAACACACTTATTTCTTAACTAATTAATAAATTAACGCTGCGCCAACCATTGATTAAATTCTTCTATATCGGTCTGACGCAAACCACCTGAGCGCATACGCAAGCCCATTAAATCACGCAAAAAATCATAGCGCGCCTTAGCTAAATCTAATCTCGCTTTAAATAATCTACGGCGTGTATCTAGCACATCAATCACCGTCACCACACCCAAATAAAAGCCTACTTCTTGCGCTGTGACTGATTGCTCCATCGCGTTGACTTGATTGGTCGTGGATTCTATCCTTGCATGATTGGCTACCGCGCTTGCAAATACAATACGCATATCACGCTCTACTGTGCGGCGGGTTGCTTCTAATTGCTGTTGCGCGATATTTAATTGCGCCTGTGCAGAAGCCATAGTGGCATTCACACGTCCGCCTTCATAAATCGGAATCCGTAATTCTAGTCCAATGACATTCACACCAAATTCACGGCGCGGCAAATTATCAATATCTTGATTAGATTCATTTCTTTGCAGCAGAAAAGATAGTTGAGGATAATGTTCAGCGCGTGCGCTAGATAACGTACTGCGACTGACTTTCACTGCTTCAGTGCGAGCAAGAATATCTGGATTCCCGTCTAAGGCAGTACGCACCCAATAAGTTTCATCATAAGGTACTACTGGAAAATTTGATCTTGTTAATACAGCTAATTCTCCAGGATCACGACCACTTAACTCACGTAATTTAATTCGTGCAGCATCGGCTTTATTTGCCACATCAATTTGTCGTGTCTCTAATTGCTGAAGATAGGCAGTGGCTTCCGATAAGTCCGTTACTTTTGCTATTTGCATTTTGAACATTGCCAAAAGCCGCGCTACTTGCTGGGAGGCTGCATCTTTTTCCACCCATAACTGCTCCATCTCATCATCAGACTGTAATCCTTCAAGATAAGAATCAATCAGTTGGGCTGTTAACTGCATACGCGCGAGATGTGCTTCACTTTCTGCTTGTTTAGCGGCATAACGAGCACTATCAAATCGGTAATAGGAAGCTAAATCAAGAATTGCCTGTCTAGCACTGAGAATAGCTCTCTGACCGTAATAATCAGAAAGCCGCCCTGCTTCATTGGAATAATTTTTTGAACCGGATACTTGTAAATTCACTTGCGGATAGAGTCGACTGACAGCAATATCAGCATCGGCTTTTGCGCGTTCAATTCCTAGTTCGCGTATTTTTAAAGTGGGATTGTCTTGCATCGCTGATTTATACAGACTTAGTAAATCTTCAGCTTTAACCCATGGTGTTGCTAAGATTGTGAAGAACACCAACAATATGGCAGCTTGTGAGGCGATTAATTTTTTCATCTCAATCCTCCCTCATTGATCGCACTAATAAATCTGAAAATGGTGCTGTCATATAGCGCCAGAAGGTACGTGAACCTGTCTTAATGAATACATCCGCTGGCATACCAGGTACTAATTCGAGTTTTAAGTTAGCGAGATCGCGTATACCTTTGGGTGTCACCATCACGCGCGCTAAGTAATAGGGATGTCTATCTTGCGATGTTTCATCGATTAATCGATCTGCCGAAACCATCACGAGCTTGCCTTCTATTTTGGGCATCTCACGTTGTCGGAATGCAGAGAACCTTACTTCCGCTGTTTGACCGACCATGATTTGATCAATATCTTGTGGCAGCAAGCGCACTTCAACCATGAGCTGCTCATTTGCAGGCACAATATTTAAAACATGTTGTCCTGGCCTGATCACTTCGCCAGGAGTATGTACTGCTAATTCCAAGACCATGCCATCATCTGGCGCTACTACTGTCGTGCGTTTCACGGTATCGCTTAAGGCACGATTTCTTTCATTCAAACTAAATAATTCTGCCTGCACCTCAGCCAATTCTTTTGCAACTTCACGTTGAAATTCTTGTTCAATTCTAAGTATTTTTAATTCGGCTGATCCAATCTCTAATTCGACTGAGGTCATATCTGACTCTAATGAAGCACGCTGCCCTTCGTTCTGCGCCAGATTGCGCTCCATCTCACGTACACGCTGCATTTCTGCATAACCCTGACTCGCTAAGATTTGTAAATCACCACGTTCTTTTTCGAATGAACGCACTAATTTTTCACGCATAGATTTTTGTTCATTCAATCCAATTAATTTTTGCTTTAATTGCTCTATCTGTCTGCGATACAACATGATCTCGCCATCCAATGCGCGTTTACGAACTTGGAAAGTTTGATCCTGTAGACGCATTGCTTCTGCTGCGCGACTATCATTTTTTCTTGCTGTTAAAGCAGTGGGAAAGGTGATGCGACTCTTACCATCACGTTGTGCAGTTAATCTAGCTTCATGTGCTAATGAGAGTAACCACTGTCCTTGCACTTGATCTAATTGTGAACGGGGCTGTATATCATCTAAGGTCAACAGTACTTCTCCTTTATGTACATGTTGACCTTCTCTTATGCGTACCTCTTTCACAATGCCGCCTTCAAGATGCGCGATCGGCTTACGATAATTTTCTACAATCACTAAAC
>JBEDCU010000015.1:0-7514 GCA_041176585.1 Pseudomonadota bacterium | reverse complement strand
AGAATTTCAGCCTTTAGCTGCTTTCAATAAACACTTAGACAGTTTATCGAAATGCGTTAAAGCAGCTTTGGATAATTCTAATTGTTTACGGCGTGCGTCTTCTGTTTCAGCCAATAAGATCCAACCTTTTTCGCGCATGGATTTTAAACGGCCATGCAACATTGCAGGTGATCCGAGTTCACGTTTACCCATCAAATCTTTGACAGATAGACGTTCTTGCTTCAAACGTGCATGAGCAATAATTTCCAAAATTCTTTCTTCCAGAGGTTCGAGCGCAGGCAATGAAGGCAAACCACGAACAGCTTCGGCTAGTTGAAGGAAACGCAAATAGATATCAGCGGGGCGAGGGCGTTGGGTCACGGCGTTTAATTCCTGTTTTAATTAGTAAAATTGATGTTTGTTTCTTGTAAGCAATAAGGATACATCAAACATGCCGAAATTGCACTTCGTTTACTTTTTTTTTATGAATTTTATTTGTCTAACAACTTTGAAACTTTTAGTTATGACTTTTAATCATGCAAAGAGAAGGTTAGGACATGCCTAAATTTTTAGCGCGATTTTCGCTTTACTTTAATCGTCTAGACCAACCTCGCGCAATCATTTTAATTTTAGCTTTGCATATTGCTTTGTGGACGCTGACTCAAGCGCTAGCTACCACCAATCTAGATCGCTATGGCGACATGCTAGAAAATTATGCTTGGGGACAGGTTCTGGAATGGGGCAGTTTTAAACATCCTCCTTTATTTGCTTGGGTAACAGGGCTATGGTTCAAGCTATTCCCACAGATCGATTTTTTCTATCACCTCATGGCCTACTTCAATGTGGCCTTAGGTTTGTTAGGTGTTGCACTGTTAGCGCGTGCCATGCGTTTATCCGCACTCGCATTGCCTGCAGTAGTGTTGTTGTGTTTGGCTTTCCCATACAGCACGCTAGCTGCAAAATTTAATGCCAACGCAGTTTTACTTTCTGTGTGGCCGTGGGTTGCATTGTCTTGGTGGCACAGCCTGCATCAAACAAAACCTTCTTCAGTATTGTTATGGTCACTAGGTTTTGGTGTGTTCGCTGCTCTCGCCATGCTGGGTAAGTATTACAGCGGCGTCTTATTGTTAAGCCTTTTTATTGTGAGTTGGAGCTTGCCTAGCGGTCGAGCGTGGTTATTCTCTTGGCGTTCTTGGTTAACTTTAGGTGTCTTTTTACTTTGCTTAACACCGCATGCGTATTGGTTGCAGCAACATGAATTCATTAGCTTACGTTACGTCGCTGAACAAGGTGAGGGGGCAGTAGCTTGGTCGCAGATTGCGCGATTTTTTTTAGCTCCAGTTTTGTACTGGGGCTTGCCTTGGCTGTTGTGCTGTGTGATTTTTTCGCAGACCGGATCACGTAGTCAAGGTTTAGGAAAAAGACTACTGCAAAGTTGGATGCCACGTAGTTGGCATGACAGCTTATTCTGGTTAGCAGTACTGCCTTGGCTGATCACGCTGATATTTGGCGTTGCTGGTTTGGTGGAGCTATCACTACCATGGGCAATTCCAATTGGTTTTGCTTATCCCTTACTCTGGTTAAGAAATCTATGTGGTGATGAACACGATTTACAGTCAGCTGAAAAACTGACGCACCACACCGACAGTCTTTTAAATTTATTCCTGATTATTTTGCTGCTGGTACCTGTACTCGGCATTGTGCAAGCCTGGCGTGAAGCCCAACGCGGTAGCGATAACTACTATTTACCGCGACGTGAAGCGGCAGAGGAAATTCTGCAAGTTTGGCAAACACGTTATCCCAACACAGCAGCGCAATGGGTGGGTGGTGCATGGGGTGAAAATGCCTTGATGGCGTTTTATGGTGATGCGCATCTGCGAATTTTGCCGGGAGTGCCAGATCAATTCCCTGCCAGCGTAAGTCCACTGGCTGACTGGCAAAACCGTCCAGGAATACTGCTCTGCCCACCCACACCGCTAGACACTGCGGCGCAAACGGCATGTGATAGTGAGATGCAAAACTGGCTAGCGCATCAAGGACAAACCGAGCTACCGATTAACATTAGTGTAGAGCGCACGGGCTGGCGTTTCCCCTTGCGCCGCGCTTATGCGTATCATGCCTATATTTTCTGGCCTAAAAGTCTGGCGACACACTGAAATTGCATCAACTTTGCTATTTTCAGTGTGATGTAAGCTTCAGATTGCGCTTCATTTTATTTTTCAGTGTTTAGCAATTTGTTATGAATAAAAATCCACACGTAGAGTCTGACCTTCATATCGTCGATACCGAGCCTGCTTTTATCTTGCAGGCACGTGCAAACGAACGACCACAAGATCCTTTAGTCAGTTGTTTGCTGCCCGCCTTTAATGAAGAAGGCAACATACTCCCCATGCTACACACCTTGCATAAGCTCTTTACCGAGCAGGGATTGCGCCATGAATTAATCGTGATTGATGATGGCAGTCGTGATACCACGGTTGAAAAAGTATTAAGCGAAATAAATCAACTGCCGGTCACACTCTTACAACTGTCTCGCAACTTTGGTAAAGAAATTGCTTTATCAGCAGGCATAGATCAGGCCAATGGTGATGTCGCAGTCTTGATTGATTGTGACTTTCAACATCCACCCGATTTAATTCCTTCTTTCCTTGCGCAATGGCGCCGTGGTTACGACATGGTGTTTGCAATACGTTCTGATAGACATGATGAATCCATTACCAAACGTGCGGTCACGCATGTTTTTTACACCTTACTGAATTTTGGTGAGCGCAATAAAATCCCTGAGAACACACAAGATTTTCGTGTCCTAGATCGTTGCATGTTAGATGCCTTAAAAGCTATGCCCGAGCGGAATCGCTTCATGAAAGGTTTGTACAATTGGGTGGGCTTTACCAGACTTGGTATTAAAGTGCGTACCGATCCTAGACTGCATGGCAGTAGTAGTTTTAATTTTTTCAGTTTGCTGAAATTAGGCGCAACAGGTCTCACTGCTTTTTCGAATGTGCCTTTACGTTTATGGACAGTAGTCGGTGGCAGTGTTTCCGTTGCATCGATCGCATATGCACTCTACATTGTGATCGATACAATCTTGTTTGGGAATGATCAAAGTGGTTGGCCTACTCTGGTGGTGGCAATTGCATTTTTAGGTGGGATACAGTTAATGTCCATAGGCATCTTAGGTGAATACATAGGACGTATTTTTACAGAAGTAAAACAGCGCCCCGCTTATTTCATTAGTCGTATCACCAAGAGCACAGAACATCCACAGCAGGAAGTAAAAAAATAATGAAGCAGTTGTTTTGGTTTGGTATCGTGGGTGTAACAGCGATGTTGGTGCATCTAGGTACCGTGTCTTTATTATTTGTGCCTTGGGGTATACATCCCTTAGCAGCGAATGTGTTGGGATTTTTAATTGCTTTTCAAGTCAGTCATGCAGGTCATAGAGCATTTACATTTACTACATCAACAGCCAGTGTCAGTCACACACGATTACGATTTTTTGCAGTTGCAGTCGGTAGTTTTTTAGTCAACGAAGCACTCTACGCTGTACTCTTGCACTTCACTACCTTGGATTATCGCGTCGCATTAGCAATTGTTCTTGTCGTGGTTGCAGCACTCACATTTTTCTTGGCGCGCAATTGGGCATTTGCAGCGCAGGAAGCATCATGAAAATCCCAATTCGTAAACTCGTTTTATGTGCTGATGATTTTGGGCAGTCTGAGCAAATCAGTCTAGGTATTATTGAACTCATCACCTCACGCCGTTTAACAGCCACTTCTGTGATGACAGAAGCACCTTACTGGCCTTTAGGTGCAGCTCAATTAAGTAAAGTACATAAGTTAGCTGACATAGGCTTGCATATTAATCTTACGCATGAATTTAAAGGATCAGATACCAAGCAACCGCTCGCTTATTGGTTGTTGTTGTCACAGTTAAAGCTACTCAGTCGCAAAAAATTAACGCGAAAAATTTGCTATCAAATCGATCTCTTCACTAAACATTTCGGACAACTACCAGATTTCATCGATGGACATCAACATCTTCATGCTTTTCCTGTGATTCGTGATGCATTAACGGATGCAATTGCAGCACGTTGGCCGCAAGGTGGTGCACTACCTTGGGTGCGCGCACCGGAGCAATTAATTGATGATGGTGATGTCTCATTCAAAGCAGCTGTGTTGCGATTTGCATGCAGAGGATTTTCTGAGCATCTGCATATCAAGGGTTTAACGAGTACAGCGCATTTTGGTGGCTTGTACTCCTTAAGTACGTATGGAAATTTTTCTGGCTTATTCAAACACTGGTTGCATACTGCACCACATGGCACCGTCATCATGTGCCACCCTGGCCGTGAAACTTCAGATCATGATGATCCCATTGATGCGATTCGTCCTTTGGAATACGACTATCTTGCTAGTCCAGAATTTGCAGAAGAATGCAGATTGGCGGGAGTAGAACTCGCGCGTTACTCACAAATCGCAGCAGAATAATTTGCTTACTTGCTAATTATTTAAGTCTTTGCACTCGTCAAAGCCTAACCGTCGCAGCATACGTTCGTAATGCTGTACTCAAACTTTCTCAGCACTTACTCGTATAATTTGCCATCTGAACGAACTGAGTAAGACATCATGAAAAAAGTAATTTTCGCTGCCATATTGGCAAGTATTAGTGCGACTGCATTTGCTGAAGTCACACTATGGGGTGGTCAACCACAAGTGGTGTATGAAATAGAACATGAGCGAGTTGCAAATCAAGGAGGTCGCGCAAATGCACTCACCCTCTATCCAGGTATACGTTGGAAAGAAGGTTGGATTAATCAAGCAGAACTCATGCTTACACATGAACATGAAGTGGAATACGCAGATGGCGATGTTGAGCGTGCAAATAATCAGAAATTTGCAGTGCGTGTAAAAAAGAATGTGCAATTCACAGAACACTTCGGTGGATTTTTTCGTACCCTCGTTGGACATAAATTCAAAACCGAGGGTTCCTACAATTACGGCTATGTAGAGCCTGCACTCACTTATGAAATAGGACCAGTGACTTTGTATTCAGGTTATCGTTTGATCCGTGCATTTAGTAATGGAAATGTAAATGACTATGACCTCTTACGTTTTGGTCCAGGTTGGGAAATCAATAAACATCATGAAGTAGAGTTGCGTTACTCACGTGCATGGGACGCAGTGACCCGTGCAAAACGTAGTGAAGCTGTAGAAATTGAATACACCTATCGATATTAATGACTAGTACCAATCAGTAAAGAGCCATGCAACTCGTTACCAGACTACTTTTAAGGTTGCTGGCTGTAGGCACAGTCATGATGGTGATCGCAGTCATTGTCACCATCATCTCTGCGCGTAATGATATTGATCATGAAGCAGCTGCCAGTGAAAAGGTAGGTGAGTTGCTTAGCATATTGGCCGACTTTCAAACAGAAGTCACTTTATCTGATCAAGTGTTAAAAATTGATGCACTCAATCAAAGTGAAACACTGCGCCACTTTCATATTGCACTATTAGATACTTCTGGTAAGAGACTCACGCAAAGTCCTAAAGAGACGGATACATCCACCCCTGATTGGATAAAAAATCTTTTAGTACGTGATGCCAAACTTGCTACTACATCACTACCTATCATACGGAGTAATGGTGAGCGCATCACCATCATGTTAGAACCCAATCCTTACTCAGAAAGCACAGAGGCGATTAGTAGTGCATTACTATTTCTAGGGTTATTCGCTGCGTTAGGTGTCGCATTAATTGTAGCGATTTGGGTGAGCGTGAAACTCGCCTTTAAACCGCTAGCCGATATCCTTGCAGGCATCACGCGTATAGAATCGGGTGACTATAAACTTCAGCTAGCTTCATCATCGACACAAGAGTTGAATCAAATTGCGCAAGCGCTAAATCATCTGGCTGCAGTCTTAACAGAGCAAATTGCTAAGCAGCGCGAGTTATTAAACAGACTGCAAGATGTGCAAGAAGAAGAGCGCCGCAAACTTGCGCATGAATTACATGATGAATTTGGACAGCTACTCACTGCCTTACAAGTTGATGCGTCTTATGTGCTCAAGCAATCAGCACATCAACCTGAACTGCTAGCCTGTGCGCAAGCCATGTATGACAACAGTAGCAGCATATTGTCGCAATTAAAAAATCTACTCGCGCAATTACGACCCTATGGCCTGCAAGGTGATGAAGAACATGACATCGCCTTAGAACAAGCCTTGCGTGATTTAGTGCGTCAACGTCAGTCGCGTGGTGATGCAGCGCTAACTTGCAATCTGAGTGTAAATCTCAAATCTACAGTTGTGCCTCAACGCTTAGCAGTTGCAGTGTATAGAATTGCACAAGAAGCACTGACTAATGTCATGCGCCATGCACAGGCTAAGCAAGTTGACATACAAGTCAGTGTGGATACAGACAACAATCAACTCTGTTTGCGCGTGGCAGATGATGGAGTAGGATTACAAGAGCCATCAACAACTGAATCTCAAACGCAAACGCAAACACAGAACCAAGCATCTCGTGGTTTGGGCTTGGTGGGTATGCGTGAAAGAATATTAGCCAATCAAGGCACGCTGCAATTTATCACTACTCAACCACATGGATTAATCGTCGAAGCGATTTTTCCATTGGCCTTATTAGAAGGACAGGCTAAGCATGACTGACTCACCCATCAAAGTCTTGTTGGTTGATGATCATGCTGTGGTGCGTGCAGGTTATAAACGTTATCTAGAACTGGATACAAAAATTGAAGTGGTAGGTGAGGCGGAGCATGGTGAACAGGCTTATGAATTGTTGGCGACACTCACAGCTGATGTCATCGTCATGGATCTTTCCATGCCGGGACGCGGTGGCATAGAAAGTATACGTCACATACTGCAGCGCTATCCAGAACAACGCATACTGGTTTTTACTATGCATGAAAATCCAGCACTAGCAGCACAAGCTTTGCGTGCAGGCGCAAAAGGTTATCTGACTAAAAGTGTGTCGCCAGATTTAATTGTGGATGCGATTCATCAAATCATGCAAGGTGGGCAACCTATCGATACAGATTTAGCAGCTGCAATAAAACAAAGTGAATTAGAAAGTGCACCATATTTACAACTTGCACCACGTGAGTTTGAAATATTTCGTTTGCTTGCAAATGGACAGAGCGTAGATGAGATCGGACAGCGCTTACATCTAGGTTTGAAAACCGTCTCTAATTATCAAACTTCTATACGCCAAAAACTCGGTGTGACTACAGCGATAGAGTTACATCAATATGCCAGACAATACGGACTAGCATAAAAAAACCGGTAAGCAGTTAATACTGCATACCGGTTAAGAGTAAATCGGGAGACCCCGAACATTAGAAAACTTAGTAACGGTAACGCAAGCCCACCATGAAGGAACGTGGTGCACCAGGTGCTACGAAGCGACTCACGATAGCTTCGTCACCTCCTGCTACTAAGTTTGTGCCAGAGGCATCAAACGCACTTAATCCCATCATGCCGTAAGTTTCATAGCGGGTGTCAAACAAGTTGTTGA
>JBEDCU010000014.1:0-9589 GCA_041176585.1 Pseudomonadota bacterium | reverse complement strand
GCTGCAACAGAAACAGCCGCGCCAGAGGAAGATCCGCCTGGAATGCGCGCTACTTTGTTATCAGCAGGATTTACAGGCGTGCCGTAATGCGGATTAATGCCTACGCCTGAAAAAGCAAATTCAGTCATATTCGTTTTACCCAGAATCGCTGCCCCAGCATTACGCAATCTTGTCACGATGGTCGCGTCATTGACAGCAGGCGATGCAATACTTCTGACTGTGGAGCCTGCCATCGTGATTTCACCCGCCACATCAAATAAATCTTTGATAGAGACAGGTAAGCCAGCGAGCGGTGCAAGTTGCTGTCCAGTTTTGCGTTTTTCATCTGCCGTCATGGCAGCAGCTATCGCTGATTCTGCGTACACATGAGTGAAGGTTGCAGGATGCGCTCTGATTTTTTCCAAACTCGCTCTGACTAAAGATGCGCTATCAGTTTGGGATAACTGGGCAATTCCCGCTGAGGTGTTGAGGTGCTGAGTCATAGTTCACTCGTAAGATAATTAAATAGCAAAGGACGACAGCATACCTGAGCTGATTGCCTCTTTTTTAAGAGGGAAAATGCGACTGTGGACGCTGTATAATCGCATCTTTCCGATTCATCCTGCGATGTCGTGTTATTTGACTCGGCCTTCGCTTCAAACATCATCCTAGTCATGCTCATTTTGCCGGGCTGCAGTGCGCTCTCTGCCTTTCGTTCACAACGTCTGTTATCACAACTGAAAGAACTCCATCCCGCAGTGGTCGGCGTTTCCGCTCGCTACTGCCATTTCATTGATGCGCCTAGTTCGCTTTCTGAAACGGAAAAGGGAAAACTAGATGCTTTGCTGACCTATGGTGATCCTTACCAAGCCATTGAAGAAGGTGAGCGCTTTGTTGTCATCCCACGCATGGGTACGATTTCTCCTTGGGCTAGTAAGGCTACCGACATCGTGCATAACTGCGGCATGACGCATATCCATCGCATAGAGCGTGGTGTGATTATTTATGTGCAGCTAAAAACTGGTTTATTAGGCGGATCTAAGTCACTCGATCAAGCAGGGGCAGAATCTATTGCAGCGGCACTGCATGATCGTATGACAGAGATGGTGATACGTGATCCACAAGACGCAGCAGGTTTATTCCAAACACTAGAAGCACCACCTTTAGCTTTTATCGATATCAGTGCCGGTATAGATGCGCTGGTAAAAGCAAATGTAGAGTTAGGTTTGGCCATGTCGGAAGATGAGATCGAGTATCTGTATCAGGCTTTCTCTCAAGCCAAGCGTAATCCCACGGATGTGGAATTAATGATGTTTGCACAAGCTAATAGTGAGCATTGCAGACATAAGATTTTTAATGCTGATTGGACTATCAATGGTGTAGCGCAGAACAAATCGCTTTTTGCCATGATACGTAATACGCATCAACTGGCACCAGAAGGAACGGTGGTTGCCTACTCAGATAATTCTTCCGTGATTGAAGGCGCAGTGATATCACGCTTTTATCCGCGCTCAGAAAAAGCGAATGCTTATGCATCATCGGAAGAATTAACCCACATCTTGATGAAAGTGGAAACCCATAATCACCCGACTGCGATTTCTCCATTTCCTGGTGCTTCCACTGGAGCCGGTGGTGAGATACGTGATGAAGGCGCAACGGGACGTGGTGCAAAACCGAAAGCTGGTCTAACAGGTTTTACTGTTTCAAATTTAATGATTCACAACGGCTTACAGCAATGGGAAAACGCACGTGATGTGAATGTGTCTCTCACTGAACGTGATGCAAATGAAGTCGTAGTTGTGACAGGCAAACCTGAACGCATAGCATCACCTTTACAAATCATGATTGAAGGTCCTTTAGGTGGGGCTGCATTCAATAATGAATTTGGTCGTCCTAATTTAGGTGGTTATTTCCGCACCTATGAACAAAATGTGAGTGGCAAAGTAATGGGTTATCACAAGCCCATCATGATTGCAGGTGGCTTAGGTAATATCTCTGCATTACATATTAAAAAAGATGCTTTACCTCCTGGAAGTTTATTAATTCAACTCGGTGGACCGGGTATGCGCATAGGCATGGGAGGTAGTGCTGCTTCTTCCATGACCTCAGGCACGAACACCGCAGATTTAGATTTTGATTCTGTGCAGCGTGGTAATCCTGAAATGGAAAGACGTGCGCAAGAAGTGATTAATGCTTGTTGGGCACTCGCAAAAGACAATCCCATCTTGTCGATTCATGATGTGGGTGCAGGTGGTCTGTCTAATGCTTTCCCAGAAATCACCAATGATGCAGGACGTGGTGCGGTATTTGATTTACGCAAAGTGCCGCTAGAAGAAAGTGGATTAGCACCTAAAGAAATTTGGAGTAATGAATCACAAGAGCGTTATGTGCTGGGTATAGCACCTGCTAGTTTGACGCTGTTTAAAGCATTGTGTGAACGCGAGCGTTGTCCGTTTGCGGTTGTTGGTTTGGCCACTGAAGAACGTCAACTGCGTGTGCTCGATCCTGAACATGATAACTATCCAGTTGATATGCCTATGGATGTGTTGTTAGGTAAACCACCTAAGATGCATAGAGAGGTAGCGCATGTTGTACAAACATTTGTGCCATTAGATTTCACTGGTATTACCTTAGAAGAAGCAGCTGATCGTGTTTTGCGTTTACCTACTGTTGCTGATAAATCTTTTTTGATCACTATAGGTGATCGTAGCGTAGGTGCACACACCGTGCGTGATCAAATGGTGGGTCCTTGGCAAGTAGCGGTAGCAGATTGTGCAGTCACAACCATGAGTCATGAAGGTTATTTAGGTGAAGCGATGGCCATGGGCGAGCGTACACCACTAGCAGTGATTAATGCGGCTGCATCAGGTCGTATGGCAGTAGGCGAAGCGATTACCAATATTGCAGCCGCACCAATAGAAAAAATAGGTGACATCAAACTTTCTGCAAACTGGATGGCTGCATGTGGTCAAGCCGGTCAGGATGCTGCCTTGTTTGATACCGTTAAAGCAGTGGGGATGGAGCTGTGTCCTGCACTAGGCATAAGCATACCTGTTGGTAAAGATTCTTTATCTATGCGTACAACATGGAAAGAGGGCAATACGGATAAATCTGTAACTTCTCCGGTTTCATTGATTGTGTCTGCTTTCGCTCCAGTGAGCGATGTTAGAGGTGTACTCACTCCGCAATTGCGTACAGATAAAGGTGCGACTGCATTAATCCTAATTGATTTAGGTCGAGGTAAAAATAGATGTGGTGCATCAGCCTTAGCGCAAGTGATGCAACAACTTGGTGATGAAGTACCTGATGTTGATCAAGCGACTGACTTAAAAGCATTCTTCTCTGCGATACAACAATTAATCAGTGAGCAAAAATGTTTGGCTTATCACGATAGATCCGATGGCGGTCTGTTTGCGACTTTATGTGAAATGGCTTTTGCTGGACATATAGGTATCTCAGTCAATCTCGATATTCTGACGATGGAATCCGAACATGCATCTGATTGGGGTGATTCTAAGAACTGGACTAGTCAAGTTGGTGAGCGACGTAATGATTTAACGCTACGTGCTTTATTCAATGAAGAACTAGGCGCAGTGATTCAAGTTCGTGAAGATCAAAAATCCGATGTGATGAATGTGCTGCGTGAACATAGATTAGGTGCTTGCAGTCATATCATAGGCAAACTGAATGATCGTGATGCGATTGAATTCACACGCGATGCAAAAATCATTTACAACGTAGCACGTGTCAATCTACGCCGTGCTTGGAGCGAAACCAGTTGGCGTATTGCGCGTTTGCGTGATAACCCTGCTTGTGCTGATGCGGAATATGAACGCTTATTTGATGCACATGATCCTGGCATGTCGCCAAAATTAAGTTTTGATGCGACTGAAAATATTGCCGCACCATTTATTGCAAAAGGTGTCCGTCCACGTGTCGCTATCTTGCGTGAGCAAGGTGTGAATTCACATATTGAAACCGCTTATGTCATGCATAAAGCAGGCTTTGAAGCGATTGATGTACACATGAGTGACTTAATCGCTGGACGCGCGCATTTGTCTGATTTTAAAGGTGCGATTGCTGTAGGTGGTTTTTCTTATGGCGATGTATTAGGTGCAGGTGAGGGTTGGGCAAAAACGATTTTGTTTAACAATAAGCTTGCTGATCAATTTGCAGAATTTTTTCAAAGATCGGATAGTTTTGCATTAGGTATTTGCAATGGCTGTCAGATGATGAGTAATCTGAAATCGATTATTCCAGGTGCACAAGCATGGCCTAAATTCACTCGCAATAAATCCGAGCAGTTTGAAGCACGCTTTGCAATGGTGGAAATTACTGAATCACCTTCGATTTTCTTCGCAGGTATGGCAGGAACACAAACACCTATTGCGGTTGCCCATGGCGAAGGTTATGCAAATTTTGCACACACAGGAAATCAAGAACAAGCCTTAGTGGCATTACGCTTTGTGGATAATAAAGGCGTAGCAACAGAAGGCTATCCTAATAATCCTAATGGTTCACCAGAAGGCATTACTGCGGTGACGACTCCAGATGGTCGCTTTACTGTCATGATGCCGCATGCAGAACGTGTATTTAGAACTGTCACCCACTCTTGGCATCCCGATTCATGGGGTGATGATGCACCATGGATGCGATTGTTTAATAATGCGCGCCGTTGGGTAGGCTAAAGCGTAAAGCAGTCAGGCCATAAAAAAAGAGCTCGCACATTTCGTTGCGAGCTCTTTGTTTTTTAAACTAAAAAAGCTTATTTGATTTTTGCTTTTTTCTTCAAGTCTTGCTGGAATGCTTGCAGTTTCTTTTGTTGTAGTGATTCTGCAATTTGACCTTTGACTTCTTCAAATGGAGGAACTTGCGCATCGCGTATTTCTTCTAATTTGATGACGTGAAATCCAAATTGTGATTTCACTGGTGTCTGAGTAACTTCACCTGTTTTCAAAGCAACCATAGCATCTGAAAATGGTTTAACAAATGCATTTGGTGGAGCCCAACCGAGATCGCCACCTTGTTGACCTGATCCTGGATCCAACGATGCTTTTGCTAATTCTTCAAATTTAGCGCCACCTTTGAGTTTAGTGATGATGCCTTTAGCGTCGTCTTCTTTTTCTACCAGGATGTGTCGTGCGTGATATTCCTTGCCACCTGATTGCGCCTTGAACTTATCGTACTCGGCTTTCATTTCTTCTTCTTTGACAGGATTGCTGGTAATGAAATCCGTAGCCAAAGCACGAATAACAATCGATTGACGTGATAGATCTAATTGGCTTTTTACTTCAGGCTTATTGGCTACACCTAATTTTTCAGCTTCTTGCGCTAGGATTTCACGATTGATCAATTCATCTTTGATCATAGCGCGCATCTCAGGCGTATCTTGCTGACCCTGTTGCACCATTTGTTTGACCATTGCATCAGCACGTGATGTAGGAATAGGTTTGCCGTTTACAACAGCGATATTTTGTGCAAAAGCAGGCATGCTTACTGTTGCTACAAGCAGCGCCAACAGGCGAGCGTGTTTGAAATTCGTCATGATTTTATAAAGTTGAGGTTGTGAAAAAAAATGATACTAAAATAAAGAAACTAAAATTAATCGACTTCCTGATTTGCTTCGGCTGGGGTTAACAGAGTCAGTGCAAGAGCGTGGATTTCAGTTTTCATGAGCTTACCCAAGCAATCATACACCAGCCTATGCCGGCTTACTCGGTTGAGCCCTTCAAAGCGGGTAGAAACGAGATGTAAACGGTAGTGGCCGCCACCTGAAGCAGCTCCGGCATGTCCCGCATGTAATGCTGATTCATCCTCAACCTGACAGGAAAGTGGTGATAAATCCTGCAGCAGCGTTGTGATGCGTTCTACGCGGTCATTCATTGGGAACCTTCATGTGGCGAGATAAAAAGACACTTTGCGCGATCACAAACACCAGCATCAGACCCATAAATCCAAATAATTTGAAATTCACCCAGAAATTTTCTGAGAAATTAAAGGCGACGATGAGATTGATGATGCCCATTGCAGCAAAGAATAAACCCCATGCTACATTTAATTTGTTCCAAGCAGGTTCAGGTAATGTTAACTGCTGACTGAGCATGGCTTTTATCAAATTGCGTTTAAAGAATAATTTGCTTATTAAAAAAGCAAGCGCAAAACACCAATAAAGTATGGTGGGCTTAATCAGCATGAAAAGGTTGTTCTGAAAATAAATCGTAGCGCCACCAAACACCACAACAATAACGAGTGAGACCCAGAGCATTTTATCTATGGTTTTTTTCTTAAACAGCAACCAAGCGATTTGACAAAGGCTAGCAAGAATAGCAACTGCAGTCGCTAACAGTATAGGAGCTTGAGCAAGGTTGACCTGTCCGCCAGAGACAAAATTTGAGAGATACAGATTGCCAAATGCCTGTGCTTGTTCAGGATTGGCGCCTGCAAATTTAAAAACAAGAAAAAATAAAAGAACAGGGAACAGATCAAATAGAAATTTCATGCATCACTCACTATCGATATACGAACAATTTTAATCTTGAGGTTCAAAACGCAGCGCTGCTGAATTAATACAATAGCGCAGACCAGTTGGTGGAGGGCCATCAGGAAATACATGTCCCAAATGCGCATCACAAACATTACAAATTATTTCGGTGCGAACCATACCATGCGTGCGGTCTACACGTTCTAAAACATGATCTGGATGCAGGGCACGGAAATAACTAGGCCAACCACAGCCAGAATCAAATTTTGTATCCGATTCAAATAAAGCAGTGTCGCAACATACGCAGTGATAAATGCCATGTTCATGATGATCCCAATAGCGACCTGTGAATGCACGCTCAGTTGCGGCATGTCGTGTCACTTCATAATCGAGTGGTTCTAGAATGGCACGCCACTCGGCATCTGTTTTCTCAACTTTTTTAATACTCATACTATGACCTTTTCATTGCATTAAGAAGAACAGCTAACCTCTAATGACGATGCCCATGTGGGCGGTAGCGCAGCATAGGCATCATGCTCGGGTTGTTCGTCAAAAGGATGCTGCAAAATAGTGAGTAGTTTCTCGACTTCTGAAAAATCTTTTTTCTGCGCTTTTTCAATCGCAACTTGCGCCAGATAATTACGCAAAACATATTTAGGATTCACAGCCTGCATACGCTGTTTACGATCTACATCCTGACTATTTTCTTGTTGTAGTCTGGATTGATATTGTGCTGCCCAAGCATCAAAAGCTGGACGATCTAAAAACAAATCGCGTAAGGCAGTAGCTTCTGCAGTTACCTCGCAGCGCAGATCAGCAAGATGACGGAAAAAATAAGTGAAATCAATGCGATTATGTTGCAGGATTAAAAGCAAGCTAGCAATCAGTTCTTGGTCATGTGGCAGTGTTTGCTGTAGACCGAGTTTGGCATGCCATAGTTGAGTCAGGCTGCTATCAAATACGCTTTCATAATCTGATAAGGCTGCATGCACATCATCCACTTCACCTATTGCTGGTAATAAGGCTTGACCGAGTGCATAGCAATTCCAATGTCCGATTTGTGGTTGGTTTTTATAGGAATAGCGGCCTTGTTGATCGGTGTGATTGCAAATATGGTTGGGATCATAGGCTTCCATGAAACCAAACGGACCATAATCTAAAGTTAATCCGAGTATGGACATATTGTCGGTATTCAGAACACCATGCATGAAACCGACAGTCTGCCATTGCGCGACAAGCTTTGCAGTGTGGTGCGTGACTTCTTTTAGCAGCGCCTGATAAGGATGAGCATGATCTTGTAAATGCGGATAACTTTGGGCAATCACATAGTCCGCTAGTATTTTTAGTTCTTCATGCTTTTGGTTGTAGAACCAATGCTCAAACGAGCCAAAGCGCACAAACGAGGGCGCCATTCTTGTAACCACAGCTGCGGTTTCCGGAGTCTCGCGCAAGACATATTTATCCGATCCAGTCACGCATAAAGCCCGCGAGGTGGGTATGCCTAATCCTGCCATCGCTTCAGAGCATAAGAATTCACGGATTGAGGAGCGCAGCACAGCGCGTCCATCTCCCATACGGGAATAAGGCGTTTGCCCGGCGCCTTTTAATTGCAGCTCCATGTGGGATGCAGCTTGGTCGGGCGCTAAAGTGACATCGCCTAATAAAATAGCGCGTCCATCACCGAGTTGACCTGCCCACACGCCAAACTGATGGCCGGAATAGACTGCGGCCAGTGGGGAAAACTGCGGTAATGCGAGATTGCCTGTAAAAGCCGCAATAAAACTAGGGTTTTGAAACTCGGCTGCATCGAGTCCTATTAAATCAGCTGCTGATTGGCTACCGCAAATCAGGTACGGATCAGGCAAGGGTGTGCAAGCTAGTCGGGTGTAAAAAGCAGGTGGTAATGCCGCAAAACGTGCGCCCATCTCTAACTGGTCTAGTTTGCGAGGGGGGGCGGGCAAAATTTCAGGAAAATTCATGTCCTGCACCTGTTACGATATGACATCAGCGAAAACCCCTTAGAGGGACGCAAAAATAAAAAACGTATTTTGACAGAGAAGAGGAGACAGCATATGGGTGCACCGGATAAGCTCGATATCGCTGCAATGCAGCATCAAGTCAGTCCAGAAGAATGGCAGATTCGGGTAGATCTAGCCGCTTGTTATCGATTGGTAGCAGCGTTTGGTTGGAGCGATCTTGTATTTACGCACATAACAGCGCGCCTACCTGGTCCCGACCATCATTTCTTAATTAATCCCTACGGCATGATGTTTGATGAGATCACTGCATCGTCTTTAGTTAAAATCGACTTAGACGGTAACAAGGTGCAAGACTCACCGTTTCCAGTCAATCCTGCAGGTTTTACGATTCACTCTGCCATTCATGCTGCACGCGAAGATGCAATTTGCGTTTTGCATACGCATAGTCTAAATGGTGTCGCAGTGTCTGCTCAAGAAGCGGGCGTGCTGCCTTTATCGCAGCAATCTATTTTTGTTTTAAATAGTCTGGCGTATCACGACTATGAAGGTTTGGCATTGAATGATGATGAAAAACCGCGATTAGTCGCTGACTTCGGCGATAAAAATTATTTAATGTTGCGTAATCATGGCTTACTGACAGTGGGTAAAACCATAGCTGATGCGTTTTTGAATATGTATATTTTTGAAGCAGCTTGTACGGTACAAGTCAGAGCGATGGCAGGTGGAGCAGCTTTGCGTACGATTAATCCCATCATCATTGATAATGCGATGGAACAAGCAAAGGTGGTAACAAAATCACTCGGTGGTTTACTAGCTTGGCCTGCATTGCTGCGTAAACTAGAGCGAGAAGATGCTTCATATCGTAGTTAGAAATTAGAAACGGCTGCACAACTGCATGCCACAATAAATTAAAAATAAACAGTAGCCGGAGACATAAGATGGAAACAACGACGCATCAGCATGCGCAATTCACAGATCTTCAACATAGCAAGGAAGAAGATTGGAAAATCATAGGAGAAGATTTTAAAATCTATGCATCAAAATTAGCGGATCGTGTACTTGCACATTTGCAGCTATTAGATGGCGATTTTGGTGGTTTTCCTGTGGATAGGTTAACGCATAGTCTGCAAACAGCTACGCGTGCGCATAG
>JBEDCU010000013.1:0-9636 GCA_041176585.1 Pseudomonadota bacterium | reverse complement strand
CTTCAACAAAGACTGCACCTTTTTTACGCAAATCATCGACAACATAAGCGTTGTGTACGATCTCATGTCGCACATAAACAGGCGCACCAAATTGCGCTAATGCGCGTTCTACTATCTCTATCGCTCTATCTACACCGGCACAAAAGCCACGTGGCTGCGCTAATAAAATTTCTTGATCCATTTTATTTTCCATTTTGATTTCGCCTCCAGAACATCTTTACTTGTGACGTAAGATTTAAGACTTACATCACACTAATAATGCGCACTTCGAATTTTACGTGTTGTCCTGCTAATGGATGATTAAAGTCAAACAAAGCATCAAGCTCGCCTTTTTCTCTTAAGACACCAGCAAATCGTCCTCCACCTGGCGCTGCAAAATCAACCAAATCCCCTACCGCATACTCCTCACCTTCTTGTGAATTACTCACTAGCGTATCAAGTGCAACGCGTTGTAGCAATTCAGGATTACGAGGACCAAATGCTTGCTCAGGAGCTAGATCAAATATCTCAGTTGCACCCTCTGGCAATCCAATCAAACAAGCTTCTAAAAATGGCGCTAATTGTCCGCTACCCATTTGTAGTGTGGCTGGATTTTCATGGAAGGTAGAAATAATGTCCTCACCAGCAGCTGAGGAAAGACGGTAATGCAAAGTGAGAAACGCTGTCTCAGAGATGCAGTTTTGTGGTTTATTGGTCATTAAATAAGGTCAAATAAAGTCATGGCGCTATTGTAAGCTAGCCGCCGCAACAGGCTTTCACTCGCTCTGCATGTCCCCTTCTATATTTGTCGGTTTACACATAGGGAGTCGTGACATGGCAATTTCTGAATGGCCTAAAGATCAACGTCCGCGCGAACGATTATTGGCGACTGGACCTGAATCTCTTTCTGATCCCGAGTTAATCGCTATTTTGTTACGCACTGGGATAGCAGGCAAAAATGCGATTGAGCTAGGGCGAGAGATACTCAGCCATTTTGGATCACTGAATCGCCTATTCGCTGCTAGTTCAAATGAATTAGCCAAGCTCAAGGGATTAGGCCCTGCTAAGCTTGCGATCTTCCAGACCGTGATTGAACTAGCCAGACGCGCTATTTTTGAGGAATTAAAAGTAGGGCCAGTGTTGCGCTCATCACCCGCTGTAAAACATTTTCTGCATTTGCAATTTGCTAATCAAGAACAAGAAATTTTTCTGGTTTTGTTTTTAGATGTGCAACATCGACTGATCGCTAGCGAAAAAATGTTTGAAGGTACGCTCACTCGCACCCATGTCTATCCGCGTGAGATCTTGCGTCGGGCTTTAACGCATAATGCTGCTGCCGTGATTTTTGCGCATAATCATCCCTCAGGAGTGGCAGAACCCAGTGGGCTCGATAAATCTATGACCGCAGATTTAAAGCGGGTTATGCAGTCTATGGACATCACCTTACTCGATCATATTATTGTGGGAGCGGGGAAAACCTGGTCATTTTCCGAGCATGGACTATGCTAAAGACCCAATCCTGAGCTAGCCTCTCAGCAATTGTTAAATTATTTCACAACAATCAAGACACAATTGTTTTCTGCAAGTCATTGAATATTCATTCATTTTTCTATATACTCTCGTTTTTCAGTAATTTTGAACTATTTAAGGAGTATGCCGTGGCACGTAAATGCCCAATAACAGGGAAAGCGCCGATGTCTGGCAATAATGTCTCCCACGCTAATAACAAAACCAAACGTCGTTTTTTGCCTAATCTGCAAAAACGCCGTATTTTTGTTGAATCTGAGAATCGCTGGATTTCTTTACGTATTTCCCACGCTGGTATGCGCATTATCGACAAGATCGGTATTGATGCTGTGCTCGTAGACATGCGTGCACGCGGCGAAAAAGTCTAAGTCAGATCAGTCGACTAAACATTAAAGAACAGTAAAGGAATCATCATGGCGAAATCAGGCCGCGACAAAATTAAGTTGGAATCGACCGCAGGTACAGGTCACTTCTACACCACTGATAAAAACAAGCGCACTATGCCTAATAAAATGGAGATCATGAAGTTTGATCCCAAGGCACGTAAGCATGTGATCTACAAAGAAACCAAGATCAAATAAGCTATACATCTCTCCGGTGCATTGCAAGCCGGATAAAACAAAAGCCCCGACATTTACATGCGGGGCTTTTTGTTTTGCCTAATACTTCTTACAGTCACCAAAAACATTTCAGTTTAAGGTGACTGATCAAGATTAGGCATAGCTACGTAAACGATAAGAAAACTCTTCTAAAGAACGAATACCAGAAGCTTCTGCACGCGCGCACCAATCACGTAGTTGCAATACCAACTGATCGCTACTTTGATGGGAACGTTCCCACAGTGCTGCCAACTCCGTTCGCATTTCATGCATAGTCTTTAAGGCTTTACTATGTTGAAAGAGCTCGGACAGCTGCTGCTTCTGCGTCAATTGCAAAGTATCGGGAGCACGTTGCAATAATTGTTTTGTTGATTTCAAAAACTCAGGCTCCAAACGCGCACCCTGTTTTAACTGCCCTACTTCTTCGCGCCAAGTGCGCTTAAAGGAACGTGCATATTTCGCCATGACGTCATAACGATTCGCAACCACAGATTGCAAGGTAGTTAAATCACAAACCTGTTTTTGCAAATCAAAACGTGGCTCAGGCGGCACTTTCTTTACTTTCGCCAAACCTAAGAAAGCCATGATGGAGATATACAACCAGCCTATGTCGAACTCATACCATTTGTTAGACAACTTGGCTGAAGTACCATAAGTGTGATGATTGTTATGCAGCTCTTCGCCACCAATCAGTATCCCTAATGGGAAGATGTTTCTTGAAGCATCGGTAGAGTCAAAATTACGATAACCCCAGAAGTGACCAATGCCATTGATAACACCAGCAGCTGTGACTGGAATCCAAGCCATTTGCACAGCCCACACTGTTAAACCCAATACTCCAAATAAAACGAGGTCTAATACCAACATTAGCGATACGCCTAATGCTGAATATTTTGTATAGAGGTTACGTTCTATCCAATCATCCGGTGTTCCGTGACCATATTTTTCTACGGTTTCACGATTGCGTGATTCTGCTCTGTATAACTCTGCACCTTCAAAAAAAACTTTTTTGATGCCACGTGTTACAGGGCTATGCGGATCTTCTTCAGTCTCGCATTTCGCATGATGTTTGCGATGTATGGCTGCCCATTCTTTGGTCACCATACCGGTGGTCATCCACAACCAGAAACGGAAAAAATGACTAGGAATCGCATGCAACTCTAACGCTCTATGCGCCTGACAGCGATGTAAAAATATCGTAACGCCGGCAATCGTAATGTGAGTCATGATCAAAGTGATCGCAACCAATTCCCAAGGTGAGGCTCTTACTAAGCCGTGAGCAAGGAAATCAATAACAAAGTCGGAAATTTGGGTGAAATTCAATTTTTTCTCCAAAAGCATCCTGCAAACCTAGGGTTTTGAGTCTCAAAACGGTCGCAAGGACAACTATGTAATTGTACTTTGTTTCGAGCTAGATCGATATCAAGAATGGACTTTGGGATGCTAAAAATAGCTAATTGAAAACATTTTTAAGATTGAACTTGCTAGACCGACCCGACTGAGTCAGGTGATGAATTTGCCAATGCAACACCCGTTTCACCCAACTGACGCCAGATAGCACGATTCGCATTCGATATGATCAACGACTTATTATTTTTATCCTTAGCTGCAATCGTAAAACTCACATCAATCACTAAGCCATTTTCTGCAATCTTGGCGAGCATCGCTTCGGGCGCTGGTGAGGGCAATACGCCATCTAAGCTTGTTACTACTTTTTCTAATTGAGGAAATAGCGCGTCTACATCCACTGAATGTATAACAGTGAAGCTAGTAGTTAAACGTATGTTTAAATCAGTATGCGATAAATTTTGTACTGCACCCGCAATCAAAATTTCATTCGGAATAACCGACTCTACATTTTCAGTATTGATTAAAACGGTATAGCGTGTTTTTATATCTTTAATCCGTCCAGTGTATTTATCAATAACGACAAGATCACCAATAGAAAAACTACGCTCTAATAAAATCACAAATCCTGAAACATAGTTACTGACTAATCTTTGTAAACCTAAACCTATACCTACGCCTAAGGCACCACCAAATACTGAGAGCACGGTTAAGTCCAATCCTAACAAGGATAAACTCAACAGCACTGCAACCAATATTAATGAGGCTCGCGCTATGCGCGCTAATACCGCACGCAATGAAGGATGAACAGAATCTAACCGCATTAAGCGCTGCTCTACAGAAGAGGCTCCCCACAAGGCAACGATCAAGGTCAATGCTGAGGAGACGATGGCCTGTAACATATCGAGCAAAGATGGATGATGATGACCTAGTGGAATCGTTGTGTTTTCTAGATAAGCTAAAAGCTCTGGCAATAAATCTGTGATGTGAAGTGCAACACCTATCCAAATGATTGCCGCAAATATATTTTCAAAAGTCGATATCCTCTTTCCAACTTTTCCGCTGTGCGCAAATACACGCCGCAATAAAAAAAATACAATACGAATCACTAGAAAAGAAACAAACAAAGGTAAAACAAGTCGCAGTAGCGACGTATGCTGCCATCGCGCCAATAGCGGTATCGCCAATGCAATGCATATCGTTGTAAGCAACGTAGACAGAGCACGCATGAAATAACCCGAGGTCTCATCTTCAGAAATCAAACCAGCGCCATGCTCAGTAAATGCCGGCATGATGAAACGTGCTAAAACCCATCCAATCAAGATACACAGCACAACCACACTGCATTGCCAAATTAATTCAGGACTACTTAAATCCGCTAGCAACTCTGTCCATAGAGGTTGGGAAGATTGAAGATTCATGGTTGGTTTAGTCGTCTAGTTGAGTGTCTATTGCTAGTTCTTTACTAGGAACACCTACATCAAGTTTTTTTCTTTCAAATACAGCGGCAAAAAATCCATCTGTGTGATGCACATTTGGCAGCATTTTTAAATACGCATCCATTTGCAAATCAATTTTTTGTTCCGTCATAATTGCTGACATATTCACTAAATGAAAATCTTCATGCAATGCTAAAAATTGCTCTGCAATAGCGTCATTTTCTTCATCTAATAAACTACAGGTTGCATACACAAGTCGACCACCTGGCTTCACCAGTCTTGCAGCGCTATGCAAGATAGAAATTTGTTTTACATTTAGCTCAGCTAAACTTTGCTCAGTCTGGCGCCATTTCACATCTGGATTGCGACGCAAGGTACCTAAACCACTACAAGGTGCATCAACTAAAACACGATCAATTTTTCCTGCCAATCGTTTTACCTTAGCATCGTTTTCATGTGCAATCATAACCGGATGTACATTCGAAAGCTGACTACGTGCCAAACGCGGTTTAAGTTTAGCCAGACGCTTTTCTGAAATATCAAAGGCATATAGCCTGCCTGTATTACGCATCATTGCGCCTAATGCTAATGTCTTACCACCCGCACCAGCACAAAAATCTACTACCATCTCACCACGTTTTGCACCCGTGATTTGCGCAAGTAGCTGACTACCTTCATCTTGCACTTCAATCGCACCTTCTTTAAACAAAGGCATATTTTGTAGTGCAGGTTTTTTTAATAAGCGTAAACCCCATGTTGAGTAAGGCGTTACCGTAGGTTCTAGTCCTGCAATAATTAAATCTTGCATCACTTGCTCACGATTCGCCGTCATCATGTTGACGCGTAAGTCAAGTGATGCAGATGTGTTTAAAGCATCAATCACATGTAACGCTTCAACTTCGCCATGCTGTCGAATCAATCGATCAACTATCCAGCTTGGTGTATTCACACGTATTGCTAAAGGCAATGTATTGCGATCTATCGCCATCACATGCTGCAACCAAATTCCTTCTTGTTCTCTCAAACCACCGATTGAATCTGTTCCAACTGAATCTGCTAAACCGAGTAAGGCCATGCGCCGCATTAAAGGGCCTGAACCACTTTCAGAAAAATTGGTATACACCGATTTATTACGCAACAAGTTATAAACAGCTTCTGCAATCACGCCACGTTCACGTGCACCTAATCGAGCATGATCTTTGAAATAACGTGACAACACGCCATCTGCTGGACCTGTTAATCGCAACACTTCACGCAATACTTCTTCCGTACTATTCGTTACTGCAGGTGGTAATCTCACGCCTGACCTCTTGCAAATAATTTATGCATCACCAACCATCCTTTGTCAGACACCATCACGTACCACTTGGCCGTTTACAAATCGCACACGACCTTCGATAAAATCTTTTACTGCACGCGGATAAATCACATGCTCTTGCTGTAGTACACGCGCTGCTAATATATCTTCCGTATCATCCGATAAGACGGGCACACTGGCTTGTTCAATAATAGGACCGTGATCTAAATCAGGCGTCACAAAATGCACTGTTGCGCCATGTGTTTTTACTCCTGCTTCTAAAGCACGTTTATGCGTTGCCAAACCTGGGAAAGCAGGCAATAGTGAAGGATGAATATTCAGTAAACGTCCTTGATAGTGCAACACGAACTCTTCGGTGAGTATGCGCATGAATCCTGCCAACACCACAAGATCAGGGCGATAACTATCAATCACGCGCATTAATTCAGTATCAAATGCTGCTCGATCTGCATACTGCTGATGATCTACCACTGCAGTTGCAATCCCAGATTCTCCAGCAGTGCTTAAGCCACCTGCATTGGGACGATTACTAATGACCGCCGCCATCGTCACAGGCCATTGCTCTGCTTTAGCCACTTCTAAAATAGCCTGCATGTTACTGCCACGACCAGAGATTAAGATCACAATGCGTTTCATAGCGCGCATTTTACCAGTGCACTCACTAAGCTCTACATAGGAATAGGGAGAAATTTGGCGCGCTAGCTCTTAATGAGCTAGAAGTCCAGAGTAGGACTTTTTATTGAAAAGAAAAGAAAACGCGGAAGGGAATTTTTTTCTCACTCCAAAAATCCGCTGCATCACGAAACACGTCTAATAAATTCTCACGTGCTTCTTTATCAAATTTTTGGGTATTCGGTAGCTGTTCCAAGACGACTAAAAATCCTGGCTGCTCACCTGCTTTATGAAAAACATTGGTCAGGCAATCGGAGAGTGCATCGTAATTCTTACCAAAGTTTTTTGGAATAAGAAAAGATTCAGCTATCGCAGATAAAACCTGCTGACGCGTCTGCGCATGCGCACAATGCGCATACAAGAAGTGCTGTTCCATACGCGTTGCTTCCGCCTGAAGTTCAGTAACGCGGAATGCACGAATAGACTGCACCACATTACGCGGAACTGTCGTCAACAACCCAACCGTTGGGCTAGATTCTTGAGTCTCTTCCTCGCGCAGGTGCTGAGCGTTGAGCATATAAATATTCACGGTATTCTTAAAACAATTAGCAGGACAATCTGTTTACACATTATCTTTTTGTAAACATGCTGTCACACTAAAATAAGGGTCAAATCAACTTTGCCGAGTTCACACTAAAACATGATTTCTAGCAATGTTAAATCATACTCGTCCTTTGGCTAGCACAAAACCCCCCATGATCGATCAGAACCCGTTCGCATCGATACTAAATTTGCAATAATTATTTTAAAATCTGCGAATACACATCCAAAATTTATTAATTTCACTTAATTAGATGAAATTAAGTAAATTTTTATTCTATGGATTTAACTGCTTAATTGCTGCTTACTAGCTCAGTTTGGGCTGAAAAATCTGCTGTCTCGCTAAATTCCACCCCAAAAAATTGTAAAACCTCGGATTTACGCGCATAGGTATCGCGCTGACCTAGTTCTATCAAGGCATTCGTGTAACTACTCTCAAACAAGAGATAGGAAGCGAGCGCCGCTCCACGACGCTCGGTAGCACCAATCGCAGAGAGCAGCGTTCGTATCGGTAAGGGCAAGCTATGAATATGGCGACTCGCAATCAACTCCAAAGGCTGTGAAGGCGTGATAGCTAAAAACTCCACCGGACGTAAAGCGGAAGTTTGTAACTGCTCTGGGGTCAAGACAGACAGAGTATTGTTAATCCTACCTAGCCTTTCTAGATCAACGGACAAGCCATCAAGAAAAATACTCGACATCGCATGTCCCGCAATTTGCGCCAAACTGGGATAACCAGAAAAAGGCGCGAGATCGGGACGCGCTCCACCTATGTGACCACCACCAATGACAAGTAATTTACTTGCGCCTAAATGAATAGCGGGCGATAGAGGCGCTAACTCACGCATAGAGCCATCACCAAAATATTCACATCGGTCATTACAATACAAAGGCACTGCTGGAAAAATCAAAGGAATCGCTGACGAGGCCAGTAAATGATCAATACTGATTTGCTGTTGAATCGCATGTCTATGGGTACGACTCCAATTCGGAATCTCATGCGCCGATTGATAAAACGTCATGTGATAACCGGCAGTGTAAGACGAAGCAGAGACAGCTAGCGCATGTAATACACCACTCTCTAAAGCTGCATCCAAGCGCGGCAAATCTAGCATGCGATGCAAGAGCGTAATTAAGGGGCCGTTATCTAATAATGAGTTAGGCGGATTGGCATGCCACTTACGTAACAGCCAACCAAAGGACAATAGTGAGAGCCAGCGCGCACCGGATCGAATCACACCAAATGAATCGGCACGATACACCTGCTCGACTTCGAAATTTCTCCACACATCTACTAAACGTGTGACGCTCTCTTCAAAATTATCCGCACGACACGCAAATGCAGTGGCATTAATAGCGCCAGCTGAAGTGCCTGAAACAATATCAAAGGGATTTTTTTTAGCTGGCCAACCATGTGCACTTAGCAAAGCAAGAATCGCTTGCAAAACGCCCACTTGATATGCTCCACGGGCGCCACCACCGGTCAGGAAAAGACCGGTTTTGTGATTGGCTTTGGAATTGGTTTTCAAATTAGAAGACATACCTTACCTTAACCGACTGTAAGGTATGTTTACAAGTTCATCGATGCACTATTGTCAAAATGACGCAACTTTAGATACACCAACAAAATCACTCCATAGCTTATTTAGGCTGCATACGAATAGCACCATCCAAACGTATGGTTTCACCATTCAGCATAACGTTTTCAATAATGGTTTTTGCGAGATGCGCATACTCTGCAGGCTTACCAAGACGTGGTGGGAACGGCACCATACGACCCAAAGCATCTTGTACTTCTTGCGGCATACCTAACAACATCGGTGTTTCAAAAATACCTGGCGCAATCGTCATGACACGGATACCACTACGCGATAAATCACGCGCCATAGGCAAAGTTAAACCCACCACAGCTGCTTTGGACGAGCCATACGCCGCTTGTCCGATTTGACCATCATACGCAGCAACCGATGCCGTATTAATGATGACACCCCTTTCCCCAGAGGCATTTGCTTCACCATCTTGCATTGCAGCTGCTGCTAGACGTGACATATTAAATGTACCCACTAAATTAATATTCACCACACGTTGAAAAACGTCGAGTGGATGAGGACCATCTTTACCCACTGTTTTTACTGCAGGCGCAACACCTGCACAATTGACTAAGCCTACTAATCTGCCCATAGACTGTGCAGCAGCAACGACAGCTAAACCATCT
>JBEDCU010000012.1:0-12244 GCA_041176585.1 Pseudomonadota bacterium | reverse complement strand
GATGACACCACGATAGATTACGTAAAAGGTCGTCCATTCTCACCTGTAGGTCCACACTGGGATCGCGCAGTGGAATATTGGCGCACGCTGCACTCAGATGCGGGTGCAAAATTTGATGCTGTCATCTTGATTAATGCGGCTGAGATTAAACCCCAAGTCACATGGGGCACCTCACCTGAAATGGTGGTGCCAGTGGATGATCGTGTACCTGATCCTGATAAAGAAAAAGATAGTGTGAAACGTGATGCAATGGAGAAGGCGTTGATTTACATGGGCTTAAAACCTAACACGCCCATACAAGATATACGCATCGATAAAGTTTTTATAGGTTCATGCACAAATTCACGCATAGAAGATTTACGTGCTGCTGCTGCAGTGGTGCGCGGTAAATTCCGTGCCTCGAATGTGAAACTAGCGATGGTGGTGCCAGGTTCTGGTTTAGTGAAAGCACAAGCAGAAAAAGAAGGTCTAGATAAAATTTTCCGTGATGCTGGATTTGAATGGCGTGAACCAGGTTGTTCTATGTGTTTGGCGATGAATGCAGATCGTCTAGAACCAGGTGAGCGTTGTGCTTCAACTTCGAATCGTAATTTTGAAGGTCGTCAGGGTGCAGGTGGTCGTACCCATTTAGTGAGTCCTGCTATGGCTGCTGCTGCCGGTGTCATGGGTCACTTTGTTGATGTACGCTCAATCTAAGAATTTATATAAAAAATTAGCATGAAAAAATTTACTCTTCTTGATGGATTAGTGGCACCACTGGATCGCGCGAATGTCGATACCGATGCCATCATTCCTAAGCAATTTTTAAAATCGATTAAACGTACTGGCTTTGGTCCTAACTTGTTTGATGAATGGCGTTATCTCGATCAAGGTGAGCCAGGTACGGACAATAGCAAGCGTCCACTCAATCCTGATTTCATATTGAATCAGGCGCGTTATCAAGGCGCATCGATTTTATTAGCGCGTAAAAATTTTGGATGTGGTTCTTCACGTGAGCATGCGCCTTGGGCATTAGAACAATATGGCTTTAATGCTGTGATTGCGCCTAGCTTTGCAGACATCTTTTTTAACAACTGCTATAAAAATGGTTTGTTGCCAGTTGTGTTGTCTGAAACCGATATCGATAAGCTGTTTGATGAAGTGAAAGCCTTCCCTGGTTTTAAACTAGTGATTGATTTGCAAGCGCAAACAGTGGCTACTTCAAACGGTAGCAAAGTTTATTCATTCGAAATAGATGCGTTTCGCAAGCATTGCATGATTAATGGTCTAGATGACATAGGCCTGACCTTGCAACAAGCGGATGCAATTCATCATTTCGAAGAACGTCATATTGCCCGCTTTCCATGGCTGGCCAACACGATTTAAAAAACTCTACTTAATTCAACATGAAAATCGCAATTTTGCCTGGTGACGGCATAGGTCCTGAAATCGTCGATCAAGCTGTCAAAGTATTGAACACTTTGGGTCAGTCATTTGAAATAGAAACAGCACCAGTAGGTGGTGCTGGTTATGCAGCGCATGGTCATCCCTTGCCTGATGCCACATTAAAGCTTGCGAAAGAAGCGGATGCTATTTTGTTTGGTGCAGTCGGCGACTGGCAATACGACAACTTAGAACGTGCATTGCGTCCTGAGCAAGCGATTTTGGGTTTGCGTAAACATCTCACTTTGTTTGCAAATTTCCGTCCTGCGATTTTATATCCTGAGTTAGTCGGTGCATCAACGCTGAAACCAGAAGTGGTGTCAGGTCTAGATATTTTGATTGTGCGTGAATTAAACGGTGATATTTATTTTGGTCAGCCGCGTGGTGTACGCGAAGCGCCAGACGGTCCTTTCAAAGGAGCGCGTGAAGGTTTTGACACCATGCGTTATTCCGAGCCTGAGATACGTCGTATTGCGCATGTTGCATTTCAAGCTGCCCGTAAACGTAGCAAGCGCTTGACTAGCGTAGATAAAGCAAACGTACTCGAGACTTTCCAATTTTGGAAAGACATCATGATTGACGTGCACAAAGAATATCCAGATATTGAACTCGATCACATGTATGTCGATAACGCTGCTATGCAGTTAGTACGTGCACCGAAAAAATTTGACGTTATCGTCACCGGCAATATGTTTGGCGATATTTTGTCTGATGCTGCAGCAATGTTAACTGGCTCTATCGGTATGTTGCCATCGGCTTCACTCGATGCAAACAACAAAGGTTTGTATGAACCCTCACATGGTTCAGCACCTGATATTGCAGGTAAAGGTATTGCGAATCCATTGGCGACAATTTTGTCAGCCGCCATGATGTTGCGTTTCTCTTTGAACTTGCCTGCTGAGGCAGATCGTATAGAAGCAGCAGTCAAGAAAGTGTTATCGCAAGGTTTGCGTACTGCTGATATTTATGAAGCAGGTACCACTAAAGTGGGCACAGCAGAAATGGGTGATGCTGTTGTTAAAGCCTTAGCTTGAGCAAAAGATTAAAACTTATAAGCAGATAACAAGCTGCTTACAATTTTGTACGGTGAGAAAAAAATGAAATTAGTAGGTTTAGTTGGTTGGCGTGGCATGGTGGGTTCTGTGCTGATGCAGCGTATGCAGCAAGAAAATGATTTTGCCCACATAGAGCCCGTGTTTTTCTCGACCTCGAATTCTGGTGGCAAAGCACCGGCGATGGCTAAGAATGAAAGCACACTCAAAGATGCGCATGATATTGAAGCCTTAAAGCGTTGTGATGTGATTTTGACTTGTCAGGGTGGGGATTACACCAATGAGATTTTTCCAAAATTGCGTGCAGCAGGATGGAATGGTTATTGGATAGATGCAGCGTCTAGTCTGCGTATGAAAGACGATGCCATCATCGTGCTTGATCCTGTGAACTTGGATGTGATTAAACATGCTTTGACATCAGGTATAAAAAATTACGTCGGTGGTAATTGCACAGTCTCTTGCATGTTGATGGGTTTAGGTGGTTTGTTTGCGCATGATTTAGTGGACTGGATGACCTCCATGACTTATCAAGCTGCTTCAGGTGGTGGTGCACAACATATGCGCGAACTACTGACGCAGTTTGGCAGCCTACATGCAGAAGTGCGTGAGCTCTTACATGATCCCGCTTCTGCTATTTTGGAAATCGATCGTAAGGTACTCGCTAAACAGCATGCACTGACTGCGGATGAAACGCTGCACTTTGGTGTGCCATTGGGTGGCAATCTGATTCCTTGGATAGATAAAGATCTAGGTAATGGTCAGTCACGTGAAGAATGGAAGGGCGGCGCTGAGACGAACAAGATTTTAGGTCGTGGCAAAGAGTTTGGTGCGCAAGCAAAAGCAGCAATACCTGTGGATGGCTTGTGTGTGCGGATTGGTGCTATGCGTTGTCATTCACAAGCATTGACCATCAAACTCAAAAAAGATGTGCCTTTAGATGAAATCAACGACATCATTGCAAGTAACAATCAATGGGTGAAGTTGGTACCGAATACACGTGAAGCATCGATGCAGCATTTAACACCGGCAGCAACGACAGGCAGTTTGACCATACCAGTTGGTCGTGTACGTAAGATGCAAATGGGTGGTGAATATATTTCTGCTTTTACAGTAGGTGACCAATTATTGTGGGGCGCTGCAGAGCCTTTACGTCGTATGTTACGAATTGTGTTGGAAGCCTAAGCGATCTAGATTGTCAGTTTGCTGCGTGGTGAATGTGCAACGCAAGATACGCTGTGATGTTTTAAGCGGGGTGGGCTAGTCTGGGGCTAGTTATGGGATGACTTGCAAGTCGAGGATGGCGGTGTTAAGGTCTTGCTAGTTCAGCAATCTTCCCTTTGAAAAAGCCCTGGTAAGTAGATTGAACTCTCCATAGTAAGAGTCTCAATCAGAAGTCATTATTTCTGATGCGATCTATGTTTTCTTATATAAAAACTTCGTTGAGTGCTGTTTTACTGGCTGCGTTGCTTGTGCAACCCTCGGTAATGCTAGCGGCTGCGCTGGGTGAAATCAGCGTGCAGTCTGCTATTGGGCAAAGACTGAGTGCGGAAATAGAGATTGTGGGTTTGTCAAAAAATGATGCAGACACCATCGCATTGCGTCTTGCCCCGCCTGAAGCTTATAAACAAGCAGGACTAGATTACAGCGCAGTCTTGCGCTCAATGCGTTTTAATATAGAGAAAAAAGCGGAACGTTATGTCGTACGCTTGAGTTCTGAAGAAGTGGTGAATGATCCTTTCATCACCATCTTGTTTGAAATCGATATAGATGGCAATCGCAACATACGTCAATATGCCTTGTTACTCGACCCTCCTGCGGTTGATCAGCAAGTAGCAGTCACAGAACCACAAACAGCTGTTGTTCCTGAATTAAACGCGGCCGTAGTACCCACCAACTCAGATGTAAAAGAGACTTCGCCAGCGGGCGAAGTTGCAGCTACTCACACAGTTGGTAAGGGTGAGACACTGCATGGCATTGCCTCGCAGTTGAAACCTGCAGACACTAAATTAGAGCAGGTACTCATTGCGCTACAAAGATTAAATCCTAATGCAATTGATGGTGACAACATCAATCGTATTAAAGCAGGTGCAGTATTAACATTGCCAGATACTGAAACGATTAAAGCGATTGATGCTGCTGATGCACGTAAATTAGTCAATGCACAAACGGCAGATTTTCGTCGTTATCGTGAACAGTTAGCACAACAAACACGTAAGCCAGAAGCAAATACTGAAGCAAGAGCAGACTCAGCAACCAATCGGCAGTCGCAAGGTCGGGTGGGTGTGCAAGTCACTGAACCAACTGGCAACGCTACGCAAGATAAACTGCGCTTGAGTAAAGCTGGTGCACAAGGTAATTCTCAGTCTGCTGCCAATGATGCGGCCAACATGGATAAGATCGCAGCAGAGAAAGCCTTAGCGGAAGCCAATGATAGGGTTGCAGCATTAGAGAAAAATGTACGAGACATGTCTAGTTTATTAGATATGAAGAATCAAACATTGGCTGCGATGCAAAATCAAAATAAGTCAGCAGCATCGAGTGCAGATCCAACACCAAGCACAGAACAAACTTCCGTACAAACTTCGGCACAAAATTCGGCACAAAATTCAACACCAGTAGTGACAGCAACGGAGCCTCAAGCTACAGAACAAGCAGAGGCCACATCACAATCATTAGTGCAGATGGTTGAAGAAAAAATAAAAACAGATCCACTCGTCACTGAGATGAAAACATGGAAGTGGGACAGTGCGCAGTTTTTCAATCAAGATACAGCAGCGTATGCAAGTGCAGCAGCGGTGATGTTGTTATCGCTCGCTTTTATTTCCTCGGTTGTTCGTCGTCGTCGCCATCCTAGTAGTAATGTCTATGACGCTAATCCATTTTTAAATGAACGTAAGACAAAAGCCCAGTCAGAGTTAGGTACTAAGGTTGATAAAACACCGACTGAGGTTGAAACAAAAAATAGCGTATTTCATTCCCATTTTGTGCCGTCTGTAAGTCAGTTAGATATCAATGAAGTCGATGCAGTTGCAGAGGCTGACGCCTATATTGCGTATGGTCGTGATAAACAAGCAGAAGAAATTTTATTAGATGCATTACGTACGCACCCTCAGCGTCATGCTCTGCGTATTAAGTTACTTGAGATTCATGCTGGACGTCAGGACAAAAAGAAATTCGCTGCCTTAGCAAAAGAATTACAAGTCATGAGTAAAGGTATTGGGGCAGAGTGGGAGCAAGCGATGCGTATAGGTCGCATTCTTGATCCAGATAATGCTTTATACAGTGCAGCTAAAACATCGGCACGTACTACGCAAACGATAGTTACGCGCAATGATAATCAAGAAATCTTAACGCGTACTGAGCCTTCATTAAAACTCGTTGTGTCTGATACGATTGTGTCGAAATCTTCCTCTGTGATGGAATTTGATTCTCGCTTAGAGGGCATGCTAGCAGCTCATAGAAAGCGTGAAATTACAGATGGTATTCCTCCTATTATTGATGTCGAACCGCATATAGGTTTGGATTTTCCTACCGAGGCAGATCAAACTAGGATCCGTACGGAGTTTGTGATTAATGATGATCGTTCACTCACTGCATTACGAACTAAATTAGATTTAGCGTTAGCTTGTCAAGAAATAGGTGATCGTGATGGTGCTAGAGAGTTATTGAGTGACGTAGCGAGTGCAGAAAATCCTGAATTGGCAAAGCGCGCACAATCTTTACTTGCGCAGCTTGCATAAAATTCACATTCATTTTTTCTGATTTTTATCTTATATTTTCTCTAGACAAATTCGTCGAGCTGCAATGACGATAGTCAAATAAATTTCCCCTTAATTACTGCTATGTCTGCTGATGTCGTTTAACAGCAAGGTATTACATATTAACTGAGACGGTTTTTATCATGCTAGGTGATGGATTGTGAAACATGATGTAAAAAGAATCGTTCTTGGTATTCAATATGATGGCAGCTCTTGGCAAGGTTGGCAGCGTCAGCCGCATGGCATTACACTGCAAGATAAACTCGAAGCTGCATTAACCAAGTTCACACAAAAACCAGTTGAGGTCGTGTGTGCAGGCCGTACCGATTCAGGTGTGCATGCAATTGAACAGATTGTGCATTTCGATACCGATGTAAAGCGTGAGTTATTTTCATGGGTGCGTGGGGTGAATGCTTTGATGCCTTCATCAATTGCAGTGCGTTGGGCAACTGAAGTGCCAACGGAAGAAGAAGAATTTCATGCGCGCTTTTCTGCCACAGCGCGCACTTATCACTACCTGATTTATAACGACGCAGTGCGTTCTCCTTTATGGAAGGGGCGAGCAGGTTGGGTATTTCGCCCACTGCAAATTGATTTAATGCGGGAAGCAGCGCAAGCTTTAATTGGAACGCATGATTTTTCTGCCTTTCGTGCATCTGAATGTCAGGCGCAATCGCCTGTGCGCACTATGCATAGTCTAGAAATCTCACAGCAAAATGATTTAATCTTACTGAGCTTTCGTGCCAATGCTTTTTTGCATCATATGGTGCGCAATATTGTTGGTTCTTTGGTGCAGGTGGGAAATGCTAATCAGCCTCCTGCTTGGATAGAAAAAATATTAATCAGTCGCGATCGCAGTCTGGCAGCGCCTACCTTTGCTCCAGATGGTTTATATCTAGCGAAAATTGATTACGATAGTCGTTGGGATTTACCGCACATATCCCATGCTTTTCCCATGTTTTGGAATCATGACAAATGACGCACATGAAAAATCAGCGCACGCGCATTAAATTATGTGGATTAACCCGCGCAGAAGATGTACAGCTTGCAGTGGAATTAGGTACAGATGCACTGGGTTTTGTTTTTTATCCTCCATCACCACGTGCGGTTGATGCAAAACAGGCGGCACAGTTGCTTGCTTTGTTGCCACCGTTTATGAGTGCGGTTGGTTTATTTGTGAATGCCTCCGTGTCAGAAGTGAGGCAAACACTAGCGATTGCACCCATATCAATTTTGCAATTCCATGGTGATGAAACTTTAGAGCAATGCTGTGCCATAGCTCAAGAGGTTCAGCGACCCTTTTTACGTGCGCTTAGAGTCAAGCCCGATATGAAATCAGCCGATTTGTTAGAATGCGAACAGCAATACCGCACGGCTAGTCCGTATTTTTCTGGATTGCTACTCGACACTTGGGTCGATTCTTATGGTGGTAGTGGAAAGGTTTTCGATTGGTCTCTCATTCCCGCAGAACTCGCGCATCGGGCCGTTTTAAGTGGTGGCTTGAACGTACAAAATGTGACTGAAGCTGTTACCAGCGTCCGTCCTTTTGCTGTTGATGTCAGTAGTGGCATTGAATCAGCAAAAGGTATCAAGGACGCTGCACTCATGCATGCATTCGTGTCTGCAGTTCGAGCAGGCGACAGTCAAATTAAATAAGAGAGATCAACATGGATCAAGACTTTTCACAATTAGGTGATCAAGACGCACAGGGTCACTACAACTTTCCTGATGTAAGCGGACATTTCGGTCCTTATGGCGGCAGCTTCGTTTCTGAAACGCTGACCCATGCATTGGAAGAACTCAAAGAGACTTACGCGCATTATCAACATGATCCGGAATTTCTACGTGAATTTCATCATGAGCTGAAATACTTCGTCGGACGTCCTAGTCCTATCTATCACGCCAAGCGCTGGTCAGATGAAATGGGTGGAGCACAAATCTATTTCAAACGTGAAGATTTAAATCACACTGGCGCGCATAAAATTAATAATGTGATTGGCCAAGCCTTGTTAGCTAGGCGCATGGGTAAACCACGTGTGATTGCAGAAACCGGTGCAGGTCAGCATGGTGTTGCAACAGCGACGATCTGTGCGCGCTTTGGTTTGGAATGTGTGGTGTACATGGGTAGTGAAGATGTAAAGCGCCAAGTACAAAACGTCTATCGTATGCAGTTATTGGGTGCGACCGTTGTGCCTGTTGAGTCAGGCTCCAAAACACTCAAAGATGCATTAAACGAAGCTATGCGTGATTGGGTCACAAACGTAGAAAATACTTTTTACATCATTGGTACCGTTGCAGGTCCTCATCCTTATCCTATGATGGTGAGAGATTTTCAATCCGTAATAGGCAATGAATGTATAGAACAAATGCCAGACTTGATAGGTCGTCAACCAGATTATGTGATGGCATGTATCGGTGGTGGATCGAATGCGATGGGAATTTTTCATCCCTACATTGATCATCATGAAGTGACTTTAATTGGTGTGGAAGCAGCGGGTGAGGGTATAGAAACGGGTAAGCATTCAGCAGCTTTACTTGGTGGTATACCGGGTGTCTTACATGGTAATCGTACTTATTTACTGCAAGATGAAAATGGTCAAATCAGTGAGACGCATTCGGTGTCAGCTGGCTTAGATTATCCGGGTGTAGGTCCTGAACACGCATGGTTAAAAGACTCGCATCGCGCACAGTATGTGTCAGTAAAAGATGAAGATGCAGTTAAAGCCTTTCATCATTGCTGTCAAATTGAAGGCATCATTCCTGCTCTCGAAACTAGTCATGCCTTAGCTTATGCAGCAGAGTTTGCTTCTACCTTGTCTAAGGATAAAGTCATACTTGTGAATTTATCTGGTCGTGGCGATAAAGATATGCATACCGTTGCTGAATATGGCAAATTGCATCCTGTTGCAAAATAAGGATGCGTCATGTCTAGAATTCAAAAAACCTTTGCTGATTTAACAGCGCAAAAGAAAAAAGCACTCATCACTTTTATTACTGCTGGTGATCCCGCACCTGAACTGACAGTGCCTTTGCTGCATGCTTTAGTTGAAGGTGGTGCAGATATCTTAGAACTAGGCGTGCCTTTTTCTGATCCTATGGCAGAAGGTCCCGTGATTCAACGTGCTTGTGAACGTGCGTTGAAGTTCGGTGTCAACATGCATGATGTCTTTGGCTATGTAAAAAGTTTTCGTGAAAAAAATAAACACACGCCTATCGTCTTAATGGGCTACGCCAATCCTATCGAACGTATGGGCATGCAAAAATTTATCGATGCAGCGCATGCAGCCGGTGTGGATGGTGCGATTGTGGTCGACTATCCACCTGAAGAATGTGTGGAATTTGCGCAAGCTTTACAAGCCAAAGACATGGATCCAATTTTTCTGTTGGCACCAACCTCAACTGAGGAGCGCATTAAACAAGTCGCGAAAGTAGGTAGCGGGTTTTCTTATTACGTCTCTTTGCGTGGTGTGACTGGCGCAGGCAATATCGATACCGTCGAAGTGTCTGAGCGCATCGCTTCTATTCGCAAGCATGTGAATTTACCAATCGGTGTGGGTTTTGGTATCCGCGATGCCAGCACTGCAAAAGCAGTAGCTTCAGTGGCTGATGCGATCGTCATCGGCAGTCGTATCATCCAAGAGTTGGAAAATACGCCAGCAGAAAAAGCGACCGAAGCTGTGCGCTTGTTCTTAACTGATATACGAAAAGCAATTGATGAAATTGCTGCTTAAACAAGATGTTAATGGAAGTTTTCAAATTAATATCAAAACTGCTGATTTGGCTCTACCCCACGGTGGCAGGTACAATGTCGCCGTTGTGGTGCCCAGAGCACCGCTCTCCTGAAAGTGAGCTTCCATGAGTTGGCTAGAAAAACTACTTCCTCCCCGTATTCAACGTTCCGACGCATCTACTCGTCGCTCCGTGCCGGAAGGCTTGTGGGTTAAATGCCCGTCCTGCGAGGCGGTACTTTATCGTACCGATTTAGAATCGAATCAGCATGTTTGTCCTAAATGCGATCATCACATGCGCATACGTGCACGTGATCGCTTAGATGCCTTGCTTGATCAAGAAGGTCGTTATGAAATCGGTCAAGATACCTTGCCGGTCGACTCATTAAAATTTAAAGACAGCAAAAAATATCCAGAGCGTTTAAAAGCAGCGATGGATGCCACTGGCGAAACCGATGCATTAATCGTGTTGGGTGGTGCCATCATGACCTTGCCTGTGGTGGTGGCTTGTTTTGAGTTTGAATTCATGGGCGGTTCTATGGGTTCTGTAGTGGGTGAACGTTTTGTGCGTGGAGCGCAAACTGCTTTAGAACAAAAAGTACCTTTCATCTGCATTACTGCAACCGGTGGCGCTCGTATGCAAGAAGGTTTGTTATCGCTCATGCAGATGGCAAAGACTACTTCTATGCTCACCAAGCTGTCTGAGAAAAAACTGCCCTTCATTTCTGTGTTGACCGATCCTACTATGGGCGGTGTCTCTGCATCCTTTGCTTTTATGGGCGATGTCGTGATGGCAGAACCAAAAGCCTTAATTGGATTTGCAGGGCCACGTGTGATTGAAAACACTGTGCGTGAAAAATTACCTGAAGGTTTTCAGCGTTCTGAATTTATTATTCAAAAAGGTGCGATCGATATGATCGTCGACCGTCGTCAAATGCGCGAAGAAATTGCACGTATCTTGGCGATTTTGCAGAACCAGCCTCCTGAGGTATTAGCCTAAGACCACTTGTCTGCGTAAGTTAGACAGTGGTGTCTGCACGAACCCAATGATGACTTCCACACTTAGTCTAGACGCTTGGTTACAGCGTCTTGAAACTGCCCACGCACTAGTCATAGAATTAGGACTAGAGCGTGTTGATGCAGTTGCCCGCGCCATGGGTTTGCAGTTCACTTGTCCCGTGATTACAGTCGGCGGTACCAATGGCAAAGGTTCTACCTGTGCTATGTTGGAATCGATGTTGCTGCAAGGTGGATATCGCGTAGGTCTCTATACCTCTCCTCATCTCCTACAATTTAATGAACGCGCTCGCATTAATGGCGAGATGGTGGACGATGAAAAATTCTGTGATGCCTTTGCACGTGTTGAAGCAGTGCGCGCCAAACTTGCTATTTCACTGACTTATTTTGAATTCACCACACTGGCTATACTTCAGTTATTCGTTGATGCTAAGTGTGATGCTGTGATTTTAGAAGTAGGCTTAGGTGGACGCTTAGATGCAGTCAACATCATCGATGCCGATGTAGCCATCGTCACTAGTGTCGATTTAGATCACATGGATTATCTGGGTGATACACGTGAAAAAATAGGCTTTGAAAAGGCCGGTATATTTCGAGCAGGACGCACTGCAATTTGTAGCGACCCCGTAGCACCAGCTTCACTGATTGCACATGCACAAGCAATCGGTGCAGATCTCTGGTTGTTTGGACGTGACTTTAATTATTCCGGTGATAAGCAGCAGTGGAATTATGGTGGGCGTGAGCAGCGCAGAAATGCTTTAGCTTATCCTAGCTTGCGTGGAGCGAATCAGTTGTTGAATGCCAGTGCTGCCTTAGCTGCTTTAGAAGCGTTACGAGACAAGCTGCCATTAGGTGCGCAAGAAGTACGCTCTGGTCTAGTGTTGGTAGATTTGCCAGGTCGCTTTCAAGTTTTACCCGGTCGGCCTGCAGTTATTTTGGATGTGGCACATAACCCGCATGCAGCTGCCACCTTGGCGCAAAATCTCGACAATATGGGATTTCATCCCTACACCTATGCCATCTTCGGTGCCATGTCTGACAAAGATATTGCTGGAATCTTGTCACAGTTATCAGGTCGTATAGATCATTGGTGCTTAACCGACTTACCATTTGCACGTGCTGCTAGTGCGGAGAGTTTGAAAAAAGCAGTATTAGATGCGGGTTTTCAAGCAGCCGATGCGCCGGATGCGCAAACGAGTATTGAATGTTTTTCATCTCCTGCAGAAGCCCTGTTGAATGCGAGTAATCGGGCAGGGGAGAATGATAG
>JBEDCU010000011.1:0-10101 GCA_041176585.1 Pseudomonadota bacterium | reverse complement strand
TTTATATGGTGACGCTGAAAATATGAGTTACAGCAAGGGTGGTAACGATACGCTGAGTATAGGCGTAGGGATTGTGGGTGATTTGTTTCTGACTCTGGATATAAAAGACAATACGCTATATGGTGATGCTAATACGATGCAGCGTAGTCAGGGTGGTGACGATAAGCTCACAGGCGCAGATGGAGAAGGTAGTGTCACTTATTTATATGGCGATGCGAAATTCACGGATGGAAAATCTAGCGCGGGGAATGACACATTAATCAGTGGTCATGGTAATGATCATATGTGGGGAGATTTTGGAGGAAATTTAAATCAAAATGTACCTTATGTGAATTATTCTACTGGCAAAGATATCTTCGTCTTTGGGGAAAGCAATGGGAATGACACAATCTATGATTTCCAACGAGGTTTGGATAAGATAGATTTACGATCTCTGGTTGATATTGATAACATTAATGATTTAACTATTACCTCAAGTCTTACTCAGCCATCGGATAAGGTGATTAATTTAAGTGATGGTAATAGTATTACCTTAATCGGTGTAAATGAACTCTCGGCAAATGATTTTATGTTTGCTGCTGCGGTATAGCTCGTTTGGTTTTGTAGGTGCGATTAGCGTAGCGTAATCGTACGTAATTTTAAAAAATAGTGAATGTACGATTACGCTGCGCTAATCGTACCTACTGCTCTAAGACGCTAAATTAATTTGATGGACGTAAAAAAACCCGCTTTGTAAAAAGCGGGTTTTTTCTTAAGCGGACTGCAATTACATCATGCCGTCCATGCCACCCATACCGCCCATACCACCCATGCCGCCCATACCGCCGCCTGGTTTGTCTTCACTTGATTCAGCCACCATACAATCTGTGGTCAACATCAATGATGCGATAGAGGCTGCATTTTGCAGAGCTGAACGGGTTACTTTAGCTGGATCTAGTACGCCCATTTCAACCATGTCACCGTAGGTGCCATTCGCAGCGTTGTAGCCATAGTTGCCTTTGCCTTCTAAGACTTTGTTCACAACTACGGAAGCTTCTTCACCCGCATTGGCAACGATCATGCGCAGTGGTTCTTCCATTGCACGCAATACGATCTTAATGCCAGCTTCTTGATCAGGATTGTCGCCTTTAACTTTGATGTTGGCACGTGCACGCAAGAGTGCAACGCCGCCACCAGGAACAATACCTTCTTCAACAGCTGCGCGGGTTGCATGCAATGCATCTTCAACACGTGCTTTTTTCTCTTTCATTTCTACTTCGGTAGCAGCACCAACTTTAATTACTGCTACACCACCTGCGAGCTTAGCTACACGCTCTTGCAGTTTTTCACGGTCATAGTCAGAAGTTGCTTCTTCGATTTGAACGCGGATTTGTTTAACGCGTGCTTCGATGGTGACTGATTGACCACCTCCATCAATAATGGTGGTGTTTTCTTTACCGATTTCGATACGCTTAGCTTGGCCTAAGTCAGTCAGCGCTACTTTTTCTAAAGTCATGCCAACTTCTTCAGCAACAACTTGGCCGCCGGTCAAGATAGCGATATCTTCTAACATCGCTTTACGACGATCACCAAAGCCAGGTGCTTTAACTGCACAAGTTTTTAGGATGCCGCGAATGTTGTTTACAACTAAGGTTGCGAGTGCTTCGCCTTCGATGTCTTCTGCGATGATCAACAGTGGACGACCAGCTTTTGCAACTTGCTCGAGTACCGGTAAAAGATCACGAATGTTCGAGATTTTTTTGTCGCACAAGAGAATGAAAGGATTGTCGAGTAACGCAACTTGTTTGTCAGCGTTGTTGATGAAGTAAGGTGACAGATAGCCACGATCAAACTGCATACCTTCAACGATATCGAGTTCATCATTTAAAGATTTGCCATCTTCAACGGTGATCACGCCTTCTTTGCCCACTTTTTCCATCGCTTCAGCGATACGCTCGCCAATTGAATGATCTGAGTTAGCAGAGATCGCGCCAACTTGCGCGATTTCTTTCGAAGTGGTGCAAGGCTTGGAGATTTTTTTCAGTTCTTCAACAGTTGCAGCAACTGCTTTATCGATGCCGCGTTTGAGATCCATAGGATTCATACCTGCAGCAACAAACTTCATGCCTTCACGAACGATGGCTTGCGCTAATACAGTAGCGGTAGTGGTACCGTCACCTGCGTTGTCAGAAGTTTTTGATGCAACTTCTTTCACCATTTGCGCGCCCATATTCATGAGCTTGTCTTTGAGTTCGATTTCTTTTGCAACTGACACACCGTCTTTAGTCACGGTTGGAGCGCCGAATGAACGCTCGAGAACTACATTACGGCCTTTAGGGCCGAGTGTGACTTTGACTGCGTTGGCGAGGATGTTCACACCCTCAACCATTTTGGCGCGCGCTGCGTCGCCGAAAATAACTTCTTTAGCTGCCATGTTAAATACTCCTTGAGATTTTATCTGGTGTTGCTGATGTCTTGCGTAGTGTTTGGTCTGAGTTGACGTCGCTATGACTAATCATTGTGCTCATCACTGAACTAGTCACTAAGACAGTTGTCTCAGTGCTTAGTGTTAGCGATTACTTTTGCACGATAGCCATGATGTCGTCTTCACGCATAACCAGTACTTCTTTGCCGTCTACTTTGACAGCTTGGCCTGAATATTTGCCAAACAAAACGGTATCGCCAACTTTGACATCCAATGGACGAACTTTACCGTCCTCGAGGATTTTGCCGTTGCCAACAGCAAGTACTTTGCCTTGGTCTGGCTTTTCAGCCGCCGCTTCAGGCAATACGATGCCAGAGGCAGTTTTAGTTTCTTGTTCGAGACGCTCGACGATCACGCGGTCGTGCAGAGGACGAAGGCTCATAAAAACTCCTTGAAAACAATAAGTTATGATTAATTGATAGGAAAGCACCGTGATCCACAGTGCCTTATTTATCGTGGGTAAACCCATAATGAAGGAGCGTTGTTAGCACTCTCCCTCAACGAGTGCTAAGTATAGGGACTGTGTCGTCCTTTTTCAAGCAAAGCCGGATAAATTTAATTGTGAGGTTGGAGTTGATTTGTCGAATTGACAATAGAAAAGATGCTGCAGCCTATGGATTATCAAACCATGCTGTGTCTGCAATTAAAGTTAGAACAGAATACTCAAAGACATATTGCTTAAAAGTTAATGTTAAGTTAACTTTTTTATGTTGATGCAGCTAGTCCCAAACGCTGCCACACCAAATTAGCGGCACATAAATCTTCTAAAGCCGTGCCCACTGATTTAAAAACAGTGATCTCTTCTGCGTGCTGTCGTCCAGCGTGCTTGCCATGCACTAATTCAGCTAATTCTGCCAACACACTAGCCGAAGTGATGAGTCCCGCTTGTTGCGGTTGAACGATATCGCCAGCTTCATTGCAAGCGCCTGCATAGGTATCGACAAATAAAGCAGCAGCAGCCATGAGAGCATCATCTGCTTCACGCATATCAGGTCGAAAGCCTCCCACTAAATCAACATGCGTTCCCGCTTTGAGATTGCGCGCTGCTATCAATGGTTCTTTGCTCGTCGTGGCACAACTAATGATGTCAGCCTGCTGACAAGCTAGCGCTAAATCAGTGGTGATTTGTAGTTGATGTGATTTTGTAGTGGTGTGAGCGGCTATTTTTTCTAGTGTTTGTTGCGCCTTTTCTTTTGAGCGTGCCCAGATGGTGATGGTCTCTATCGGACGCACAGCGCAATGTGCCAGTGCCATATAAGGTGCAAGTTGTCCTGCGCCGACTATGAGTAAATGTTTGCTTTCTGGACGAGAGAGGAATGAGGAAGCTACTGCGGATGCAGCAGCAGTACGACGCAGAGTTAATTCTTCACCATCAAATAAAGCAAGTGGCACACCAGTTTTACAATCCATGAGGATGAAAATTGCTTGTACAGTAGAGAGGCCAAGTTCGCGATTCGCAGGAGCGACAGTCACGAGCTTTACTCCTAGATGCTGTTCTGGCTGCCATACTGGCATTAACAATAAAACCGAAGCATCAGCTGCTGATAATGGATGAACATGACGTGGTGGCACATGCATAGTCTCTTTAAAAGCTGCACGTAATGCAGGTATCAGCAAGTCAAATGGTAGGGCGTGCTGTATTTGTTCACTGGTAAAGTAAGGAATCATCGTAGTCTGGATTTCAGGTTAGGTCGCGTTTGTGCAGCATGCTTGTAAGATTAGTATCTTAAGATAACAAAAACACCCACTATTTATTGCAAAGTTATGTTGAATTATTACACCCACAGAAAGTCATCCGCTGTTTTATTGTTTGTGCTGAGTATCTGTAGTATGGCATGGACTAGTCTCGCAGCCAGTCGTGAAGCCGCGCATACGCCACCAGCTTTATTGAATGCAATCAAAGCAGTTGGTATACCGTCGAGTGCAGTATCAATTCATGTGCAAGCAGTGGAAAGTACTAAGCCCCTCTTGAGTATGAATGCACAGGCTATTGTGCAACCAGCTTCACTCATGAAATTAATCACAACTGCAGCGGCATTAGATTTGCTGGGGCCAGATTATCGATGGACTACACGTGTTTACACCAATGGTGCACAGCAAGGCGATGTACTGCAAGGTGACTTAATTATTCGTGGTAGTGGTGATCCACGATTTTCTCAACAAGATTTATGGCAATTGTTACGACGCTTGCGTGCACTTGGTATTCGTCAGATCACGGGTGATGTGATTCTTGATCGTAGTTTGTTTGCTCCCTACAAAGATGATGCAGCACAGTTTGATCAAAAACCTGAGCGTGCTTATAACGCATTACCTGACGCACTACTCTTAGATACAAAATCAGTGCTAGTACAACTTGTTCCTGATGCATCACGTCAGCGTGTACGCGTCACACTAGAACCTTATCTGACAGATTTTTCTTTGAGTGCACCGACTTTATCGGTAGGTGAGTGTGGTGATTGGCGTAGTCAATTAGGTTTGCGTGTTGAACAGAAAAAAATCATCTTTGCCGGTAGCTATGCGTTGTCGTGTGGAGAAAGAACAATCGCAGTACATGCCTATCCATTAACGCATAATGAATATTTTGATTCTTCACTGCGACAGTTGTGGCGTGAGATGGGAGGTAGCGTACAAGGTGTGATACGCGAAGGTGTACTGCCTGCACAAGTACAAGAGTTAACGCAATGGCAGTCTGCTGCATTAACGGATGCGATTCGTGATATTAATAAATTTAGTAATAATGTCATGGCCAGACAGTTGTTATTAACTTTGGCTGCAGAGCGTGGTTTTCAACCTGCGAGTAAAGAAGCAGGTGCGGCAGTAATCAGACAATGGTTAATTGCCAAAGGAATTAACGGAGCTGAATTAGTCATTGATAACGGTTCTGGATTATCACGTGCTGATAGACTTTCAGCAGCATTACTTGCACGTATTTTGCAAGCGGCATGGCTGAGTCCAACCATGCCTGAGTTCATAGCATCACTGCCCTTAGCCGGTGTAGATGGCACCATGCGTAAACGCGCTGAAGGTCTGACTGTAAAATCATTTGCCCACATAAAAACCGGCAGCCTGACTGAAGTAGCAGGTATTGCAGGTTATGTCACAGCACGCTCAGGTAAGCGCATGATAGTAGTGTGTATAGTGAATCATGCTGAATCAGGTAAATTAAGAGAAGCTATGGATAACTTGCTGCAGTGGGTATATGAAAACGGTTGAATAAAAATCAAAAATAATTAGCTCGTCTTTGATTTGAATAAAACGGTAGACATCGCAGCGAGTATCAACAGGATGGCTGTGTAATCTTGCCAGTGAGGTACTTCACCTAGCATGGCCATACCTGCAAATACACCTAACACCGGAATAAACATCACAGACAAACTAGAAGCTACCGGTGGCAAGATGCGTGCAAGTCTAAACCAAGCAACATGGGCAAAGCCAAATACGATCACTGCGTTGTAAGTAATCGCTGCCCATTCAATCGCTGTTGGTAATCGTAATGATGCATGATCCATGCTGAGTGCTATCAAACTCATCATGCAGCTAGTGAAAGCTAACATCCAGAATGTGAGTGAAATAGTCGGTATGTTGATGCTAGAACGTTTCATCAATACCGTTCCACATCCCCAACTCGCTGCAGCGATTAAGGCAAACACAGTACCTATGGGTTGACCTGACACTTTAGAAAACTCACTCGATAAAAGTAATAGCGCACCACTGAGTGCAAGCAAGATGCCGATCAATGCGCGGCCATTAATGAGTTCACGAAAAAATAAAAAACCTGCTAACACTGCCCAAACAGGCATGGTGTAACCCAAGGTAGCAGCACGTCCTGAAGAGAGTAGCTTTACACCTAAAATCATAAAGACATGCCATATCAACATATTTGGTATGGCAAGCTTAATGATGGGGATGATCTGTTCTTTAGGCACTCTGAGCGAGATTTTTTGATAGCGAGTTGCTAACCAAATTGCAGCCAATCCACCGATCATGCTAAGTGCGCGAAAACTCAGTGCCGGAAAATATTGCACACCGATTTTCATAATGGGCCAGTTAATACCCCAAGTCAGCGTCAATAGGGCGAGTAGGGCGAAGTCTTTACGTGAGAGGGAGTTCATCTGTTAACGATAGCATGTCAGGCTACAATGTGGATATTCCAGCTTATTCATCGAGGCTTGTGTGGATTTTATTAGCAAACTAAATGCGGCTACGCATCAACAACAATCATTGCTGTGTGTGGGACTTGATCCCGACATCAATAAATTTCCGGCTGAATTAAAAGGTAAGTCGGATGCAATTTTTACTTTTTGCAAAAAGATGATTGATGCTACTGCCGATGTAGCCTGTGCTTATAAACCGCAAATCGCTTATTTTGCTGCGCTCGCTGCTGAAGATCAGTTGCAAGCAATTTGCGATTATGTGCGCAAGACTTATCCATATCTTCCTATTGTGCTTGATGCAAAGCGCGGTGATATAGGAGCAACCGCTGAACAATATGCACGTGAAGCATTCGAGCGTTATGGCGCAGATGCTGTCACGCTCAATCCTTATATGGGTTTTGATTCTGTTGAACCATATCTAGAATGGAAAGATAGAGGTGCGATTATTTTATGCCGCACTTCTAATCCAGGTGGATCAGATCTACAATTTTTGCAAGTCGATGGTGTGCCTTTGTATCAGCATGTCGCGCGCTTAGTCGCAGAAAAATGGAATCGACATGGTCAATGTGGCTTAGTAGTAGGCGCAACCTTTCCACGTGAATTAGCGGAAGTACGTAAGTTAATTGGCGACATGCCTTTGTTAGTGCCAGGTGTGGGTGCGCAAGGTGGTGATGTGCAAGCGACTGTGCAAGCAGGTCAAACTGCGCAAGGTGGTGGGATGATGATTAACTCATCACGTGCGATTTTATATGCACAGCCTAAAGACAATGAAGACTTTACACAGGCCGCAGCGCGCGTAGCAAAAGAAACGCGCGATACGATCAATCAATATCGCGCGACATTCCCATCGCTATCAAACTAAAAAAAACTGTTCGATTTCTTTGTTAAGTAATTCCGGCGCTTGATCCGGAATGAAATGGCCTGTAGCTAAAGCTTTACCAGTGACGGGCAAAGCAGATTTCTTTTGCCAGTCTGCGATAGGTGTAAACATATTCCCAACGACACCTTGCTCACCCCACACCACATGTACGGGACAAGTAATTTTTTTATGTTCATGATCTTGATCATGTACTAGATCTATGCTGGCAGCAGCGCGATAATCTTCACAACTCGCATGAATCATGTCAGGCTGTTTAAAACAGCGCACATATTCAGCCATTGCTTCAGGTGCAAAAAAACTTGTGCCTCCACGCGCACCCATAGAACCTAATGAATAATTTATATAAAACTCTGCATTATTCGTAATCAGTGTTTCTGGTAGTGGTTGTGGTTGAGAGAGAAAGAACCAGTGGTAATACACATTTGCAAAACGCTGATCAGTTGCTTCAAACATTGTGCGCGTAGGTGAAATATCCACCAGCATGAGTTTTTTTACACAAGCAGGATGATCGAGCGCCAATCGATGTGCAACACGACCGCCACGATCATGACCACAAATATCAAATTGTGCATAATCAAGTGCTTGCATCAGCTCGACCATATCTTGTGCCATCACACGTTTAGAGTAATTCAAATGATCAGGCGTACCGCGCGGTTTTTCTGAATCACCATAACCACGTAAATCTGGCATCACTAAAGTGAAACGTTCAGCCAACGCATCAGCCATTTTGTGCCAAATGACATGTGTTTGTGGATAGCCGTGCATGAGTAAAAGTGGTGGGCCTTTACCGCCATGACGAAAATTAATCTTTACACCATTGACCTGTTTTTGTGCCAATGTAAAATTTTGTAACATTATGCTTGCTCCAATAAATGACATAATTTTTTTAATGCATGCAGCGTAGTTTGCTCTCGTACTGCATGTCTATCACCACTAAATACACAGCGTTCGGTTTCTACATGATGCGCAGTCGCCCAAGCAAAACATACTGTACCTACTGGTTTGCCAGGAACTGCGCCGGCTGGACCTGCAATGCCAGTAGTCGATAGTGCAATCTGTGCATTGCTATTAGCGAGTGCACCTTGCGCCATTGCTGCTGCGACTTCTTCACTCACAGCACCATGTTGTGCAATTAAAGCGTCTGGCACATTAAGATGATCTGTTTTAGATGCATTGGAATAGGTTGTGAATCCGCAGTCAAACCAAGCAGAGGAGCCTGCGATATCTGTAATAGCTTGTGAAATACTTCCGCCAGTAATCGATTCAGCAGTAGTTAACATCCAGCGTTTTTTCTGCAGGGCAGATCCAGCTTGTGCAGCGAGTGCTGTGATGTTGTTCATGACTTTATTCCCTTTAAATCAAAAAACAAGGAGTATAAGTAGGGCGCAATGTATTGCGCCGCATGGTATACGACAAAGATCCGTACGATTACGCTTTGCTAATCGTATCTACAAATATACACATTACGTTATATTGCGCCGCATGGCATACGATAAAGATCCGTACGATTACGCTACGCTAATCGTACCTACAAATGCATATAGTGCGTAACATAGTAAGGCAAAAAACGCTGCAAGGATGTCATCGATCATGACACCAAAGCCACCTTTAAAACGTCGTTCAATATTACGTATGGGTGGAGGTTTAACCATATCAAAAAAACGAAACAAAACAAATGCCCAACATTGCGCACGAAAATCAGCGGGAGAAATCATCACAAGCACTAACCAGATCGCAATGATTTCATCCCACACCATAGCGCCATGATCAGCCACACCCATGTGGCGGCCAGTGATATCACATACCCAAACACCAATGATAAAACCACCAACAATGAGTATGCCCCAAGTGAGTGGTGTGAATAGTTCTGGCCAACGAGTAGTGAATGCATGAAAACACAGCCAGCCAAATAATGTGCCTACAGTGCCGGGCATGATGCGTGATAAACCGCTACCAAATCCTAGTGCAAGGATATGTGCAGGATGCCTCAACATAAATTGCCAAGTTGGTTGCAAGATAGTAGTAGGTGGTTGTTCAGTTTGCGTCATGTGGATATGAAATGATCGTAAGAATTTGCTTTGATTGATAACGCTACACCTGCCGTATTCACAATCTTTACTTCGTGTGCAGCTGTGATTTGTCCTATGCGTGTCACAACTGTGTTTGACGTGGCTGCGGCATGGTGTACTGCCTCACGCTTTGTGGTTGGTGCAGTAAAGCAGAGTTCATAATCATCGCCCCCATTTAATGCAAACTCATGACATAGGTTGATTGGTTGTGTGGACTTCAGTATTGCGCCTAAAGGTAAATCTTCTGCTTGTAGTGTGGCGCCTACGTTTGATTGTTTTAGTATGTGCTGAAGATCACCTAGTAAGCCATCTGAAACATCAATCGCAGCATGCGCTATATCACGTAAAGCGAGTCCTAAAGCATTGCGTGGTGTAGGGCGATGTAAATGCTGTGCAGCTTGATTCAATGCTTTTTCTTCTATAGCTAACTTTCCTTGCATTGTAGATAAAGCTAACCGTGCATCGCCGAGTGTGCCACTGACCCAGATATCATCACTAGCTTGAGCATGACTTCTGCGTAATGCTTTTCCTTTA
>JBEDCU010000010.1:0-5277 GCA_041176585.1 Pseudomonadota bacterium | reverse complement strand
ATACTAGTGTTGGTTTGAATCGCCAAATCTTCCGCTGCTCTAGCAGCGCGCAGCAACGCAGCATAAGAACCTGCGAGATCTGGGTCAGTAGAAGTCGTTATATCTTTGGTGTTCATTTTTCATCCCAGCCAATTAATTTCGGGGGAGTTACATAATTATCGTAATACGCCCACGCATCAACGATTTTATTATATCGATGATGAAAATTATGAAGCCCCGCTTTGAAGCGCCTGCGAATAATTTGTTCAGGAATATTGTGTCCACCTTGGGACACTCTGATTGCAACTCTGGATACGGCAATGTCTGCGCTTGGCAATGACAAAAACCATAATTTAACTTGATAGCCTAGGCTTTGCCAAATTTTTATTTTATGCAAATAAGCCAAACCAGACAGAGTCGTTTCAAAAGCGAAATTTTGACCCGCATTAACGCATTTATCGATCTCTTCCAACATTAATCGCCCAGCTTTGACTGCAACTGATTCTGGATTGAAAGGCGCTAGTCCCGCAGCGATTAAGTCAGCGTTAATAAATCTCAGTGTTTTAGCTTCGGCAGGCAAAAACTTTTGAGCAAAAGTGGTTTTGCCTGCGCCATTTGGTCCTGCAATGATGATTATCTTTTTCAACTTTATCTCAATCGACTCCGTTGAACTATGAAGCTAGGATTTTATAAATCCACTGCCTTCACCATATCTTCAATCACTTTCTTCGCATCGCCAAACACCATCATGGTTTTATCCATGTAGAACAATTCATTATCCAAGCCTGCATAACCTGCAGCCATAGAACGCTTATTCACGATAATGGTTTTTGCTTTGTACGCTTCCAGAATCGGCATACCGGCAATGGCTGATTTTGGATCTTTCGCTGCTGGATTCACCACATCATTTGCACCCAACACTAACACCACATCAGCTTGACCAAATTCACTATTGATGTCTTCCATCTCAAACACTTGGTCATACGGCACTTCTGCTTCCGCTAACAACACGTTCATATGACCAGGCATACGACCTGCAACTGGATGAATCGCATATTTCACTGTCACGCCTTTGTGTGCAAGCTTCTCACTCAACTCCATCAAAGCATGTTGTGCACGTGCGACTGCTAAACCATAGCCAGGAACAATAATCACTGTTTCTGCATTCGCCATTAAGAAGGCTGCATCATCAGCTGATCCTGATTTCACTGGGCGCTGTTGCTGATCACCTGCAACTGCTGCAGTTGCATCACCACCAAAGCCACCTAAGATCACATTAAAGAAGGAACGATTCATCGCTTTACACATGATGTAAGAAAGAATCGCACCACTCGACCCTACTAATGAGCCGGCAATAATCAGCATAGAGTTATTCAACGAAAAGCCAATACCTGCAGCTGCCCATCCTGAATAACTATTCAACATAGAAACCACTACCGGCATATCTGCACCGCCGATAGGAATAATGATTAAAACACCTAAGACAAAAGCAATCGCCGTCATGACGATGAAAGATGTCCAGTCTTGTGTCAAACAAAACATAGCACCGAACACCAACATCACAATTGCTAACAATAGATTCAATATGTGCTGACCTTTAAAGACAATCGGCGCACCTTGAAACAATCTGAATTTATATGTACCAGAGAGCTTGCCAAATGCAATCACTGAACCCGAGAAGGTGATTGCTCCGACAAAGGTACCAATGAACAGTTCTAGTTTATTGCCAAGAGGAATAGCCTGATCACGTTCAACGATATTAAAAGCCCAAGGCTCAGCAACCGCTGCAACAGCGATACACACAGCAGCTAAACCAATGAGCGAGTGCATAGCAGCAACCAACTCTGGCATCTTGGTCATTTCAACCCGCTTAGCAAGAATGGCGCCGATGCTGCCGCCCACAACCACACCGAATATCACTAAACCATAACCAAGATCTGAACCTGCAACAGCTTCTGATTTCAATTTATAAATTAGTGCAAGCGTCGTCGCAACAGCGACCGCCATACCTATGATGCCAAAGGCATTACCACGACGTGCCGTTGCAGGATGCGACAAACCTTTTAACGCTTGAATAAAACAAATTGAAGCGAGCAAATACAAGAGGGTGACGAGATTCATACTCATTATTTATTCTCCCCTGATCCTGCTTGCTGCGCTTTGACTTTGGGTTCTTTCTTCTTAAACATTTCCAACATACGTTGTGTCACCAAGAAGCCACCAAATACATTGACTGCAGCTAAGGCTACTCCCAGTGTGCCTGCGATTTGGCCTACCAAGCCTTCAGTGAGTGCTGCAGCCAACATGGCGCCGATCATGATGATGGCTGAGATCGCATTCGTGACCGCCATTAAAGGCGTGTGCAATGCAGGTGTCACGGTCCACACCACGTGATAGCCGACATAAATTGCCAGCACAAAAATAATCAGATTAATGACGGTATGACTGACTTCCATAATGTCCTCTTATTGATAGACAGAGTGAACTCGACCTTTACGGCACGAGGTTTATTTTTTTAAACTAGTAATGCTATTTTTCTCATCAACAAATACAATTTTTTGTTTGTATGTTGTGATCTCATTCTCAGACATCGGAGCATAAGTACAAATAATGAGTAAATCTCCTAAGTGCGCCAAACGTGCTGCGGCACCATTAAGGGAAATTTCACCACTACCGCGCTTACCCTTGATAGCGTAAGTTGAAAAACGTTCTCCATTATTAATATTATAGAGATCAACTTTTTCAAACTCACGGATGTCAGCTGCTTCTAACAAATCTTCATCTATGCCACATGATCCTTCGTAGTTCAGATCACATTGCGTTACAGTTGCGCGATGAATTTTCGCGCGCAGCATGATACGTTGCATAGACTTTCTTATTTACGTAAAACTTCACCAGCTGTACACATTAATGTAGCAGCTACGATTTCATCACTGCGATCAATTGCTAATGCTGAATCTTTATTAATAATGAGCTTGAGAAAATCTAGCACATTACGTGAATACAAAGCTGAAGCATCCGCTCCACACAATGCAGGAAGATTAGGCTCACCGATGATGGTTACGCCATGTTTGATTACAGTTTTACCTAATTCAGACAAAGGACAGTTACCGCCTTGTTCAACTGCCATATCCACAATCACAGAGCCGGCTTTCATCGCTTTGACGGTATCTTCACTAATCAAAATCGGTGCTTGTCGACCTGGTATTAATGCAGTGGTGATGATGATGTCAGATTGTTTAGCACGCTCATGCACCAGTTGCGCTTGACGCTGCATCCACGCTGCTGGCATAGGACGCGCATACCCACCCACGCCTTGTGCAATTTCACGTTCTTCATCGGTTTCAAATGGCACATCAATAAATTTTGCGCCTAATGATTCCACTTGCTCCTTAACAGGAGGACGCACATCAGAAGCTTCAATCACAGCACCCATACGCTTAGCCGTTGCGATCGCTTGTAATCCCGCTACTCCCACACCCATGATCAGCACTCGCGCTGCTTTTACGGTACCAGCAGCTGTCATCAACATAGGCATAAAGCGTTGATATGCATTGGCGGCCATCATCACGGCTTTATAGCCAGCGATATTCGCTTGCGAAGACAACACGTCTAATGATTGTGCACGCGTGATACGCGGAGCAGCTTCGAGCGCAAAGGCGGTAATTCCCGCTTTAGCCATAGCACTGTTATTGTCTGCATCAAAAGGATTCAACATACCCACCAATACGGCGCCCGATTTCATTTGAGCGCGTTCTGCGTCAGATGGGGCTCGTACTTTTAATACAAGCTCACAAGCTAAGGCATCTGTAGCTTTAACTAGCGTCGCGCCCGCTGCTGTGTAGGCTTCATCTGTGATGCTGGCGGCAACGCCTGCACCGGATTCCACCAAAACTTGATGTTGGGCTGCGATGAGTTTCTTGACTGTTTCCGGTGTGGCTGCCACCCGGGTTTCACCCAGCCGCGTTTCTGCGGGGATGCCGATTTTCATGGAGATCTCCAAAAAATAAAATTGCGACCGAATATTACACGTAAACCCAAAAAACGAACAACCGTTCTTATTAAACACGGGCTGGTTAATAGCTAAAACAATATGCGTATTTGTTTTTAAATTAACAATGCCGCCTACTTGCATTCTGCAGTTTTTTTCAACGCCTAGGGTCAAAGTTAAAAATAGCTAGGTGCGAACTAGGATGATTGACAAGGTAGAATGCCGGCTCTGAGAAGGAAACCATGTCTGACATTTGGAAACCATCGGTTACTGTCGCCGCCATCATAGAACGACAGGGTAAATTTCTTTTGGTCGAAGAAGAGACCAGTGACGGCGTGCGCTTTAATCAACCGGCAGGCCATCTCGATCCCGGTGAATCCTTAATCGCCGCCGCAAGTCGCGAAGCGCTAGAAGAAACTGCCCATGAATTCACCCCAGATGCCTTAATCGGGGTCTATATGTCGCGCTATATTTCTAGTCGAACCAATGAAAACGTCACTTATTTGCGTTTTGCCTTCTCCGGTCAGGTAGGCGCTGTACATGACCAAGCACTGGATGAGGGCATTATTCGCGCGCTCTGGATGTCTTATGAAGAATTACGAGCCTGTGAAGATAAACATCGCAGTCCTTTAGTCATGCAATGCGTGCATGATTATTTAGCCGGCAAACGTAGCCCACTTTCTGTGCTGTATACCCATCCCAGCGTGGCGGCTTTTCATCATGTCAGCTAAACGGGTTGTAGTCGGTATGTCCGGCGGTGTGGATTCCTCAGTCGCTGCTTGGTTGTTAAAACAACAAGGCTATGAAGTGATCGGTCTTTTCATGAAAAACTGGGAAGATGATGACGATGATGAATACTGCTCCACACGCCAAGACTGGCTCGATGCAGCCAGTGTAGCTGATGTATTAGATGTGGATATTGAAGCGGTTAATTTTGCTAGTGAATATAAAGACCGCGTCTTTGCAGAATTTTTACGCGAATATCAAGCAGGGCGCACACCCAATCCTGATGTGCTGTGTAATGCAGAAATTAAATTCAAAGCGTTTCTTGATCATGCCATCAAACTAGGCGCTGATCTGATTGCAACTGGTCATTACGCACGCGTTAGGCAAAACACAACGAATGGTCAGTTTGAATTACTCAAAGCTGTCGATAGCAGTAAAGATCAAAGTTATTTTTTGCATCGCTTAAATCAATCACAACTTGCCAACACCTTATTTCCATTAGGTGAGATACATAAAAGTAAAGTGCGTGAGATTGCTGAACAACTCAAATTACCCAACGCACAGAAAAAAGATTCCACCGG
>JBEDCU010000009.1:0-8870 GCA_041176585.1 Pseudomonadota bacterium | reverse complement strand
AAATTACTATATTAATAACTACATACTGATCATTGCACTTCGTATTTGTTGATTTGGTATGCATGCACGATTTTTTCCAAATAAAATCTCACATAAAGCCCCACATTCACTGCATCTCAAGCTAAGTCTTAATCAGATTATTTAACCGAGAAAAATCCTTCATCTGTAAACCAAGCATCGACAGATAGGTTGAAAACTTTTGCTGACATATAATGACGTCTGTGAAAAATCTCTCTCCATTTTTTCGACGCATTGCCAAATTTCTGCTCATAGCGATCATGCTACAGGCAGTAATGCCTGCTTTTGCGGCGCAACATAATGCGAAAAATGGATTAAGTGCAGCCGGTTGGGTAGAGGTGTGTAGTGCCCAAGGTAGCAAATGGGTCGCACAAGATAATCACCCTGGTTCTACGCAACATGCATCAGCCCATGCTGATCATTGCGTTTTTTGTAGTACAACGGGAGCTGGTGCTGAATTTGATGCCACCCGTTATATCCCTCCTAGTGATCTCACTTCTTCTGAAGTGCAAATCACACAACATGATGCGGCGTCTATCTATGCCGGTCATGTCATTCTTTCCCGCGCTCCCCCTTCACATTTTTGATTCTACAAAGCTGCTTTAACTAGTCATCGACTGGTTGACTCTATTGTTTTATCTGGAGTGGTCTGCTTTATCTATCAAATACAAGATGCGTGTGCTTATGCACATCAATGCTAGACCATGTATCGCCTAGTGCAAAGCTTGCACAGGCATGCAAACTAATTCTTATCAATACTTAATTTTTCTTAAAAGGTAAAAAATGAAACATCTCATAACAGCAAGCTTATTGTTTATTTCAATCGCAGCATCAGCAGAAATCATCGTTAAGGATGCATGGGTAAGGACGACTGTCGCTGAACAAAAAGTGACCGGAGCATTCATGCAGATCACTTCAGATAAAACAGTGAAATTAGTCGGTGCTAACTCAACTGTTGCAGAAGCTTTAGAAATACATGAAATGAGTATGCAAGGTGACGTTATGAAAATGCGTCAAGTAAATGAAGTTGTGATCGATGCTGGCAAATCTGTAGAGCTCAAGCCAGGTAGTTATCACATCATGTTAATGAATCTTAAAAAGCCTGTGCAGGCAGGTTCAACTGTAAATCTAAATCTTGAATTTCAAGATGCAGAAGGTAAAAAACAAAGCGTCAAAGTCAAAGCACAAGCGCGTGCATCGATGAAACAAGATGCAGGGCATGCGCATCATCACGGCCATTAATAGTAAATGGACTCATGAAATTGTTATAAGAGGCATATTGTGAGTAAAAAATTATTATCTAAAGTAGGTGAGAAAACAAATCATAAAGATATTAGTTGTAAGCCTGCAGTTCTGGCATTGTTAATTGCATCTATTGGTTCTGGCTTACCCATGTCGCAAGTATTTGCAGAGGCAAGCTTGGATCCTGTGCCTGTTATAGGTCAACGTGAATCAACGATGACTCAGCCAAACATTAATCAAGCAATAGAAGCAGTCAAAAAAATACCAGGTGGTGCTTCAATTGTAGATATGAGTGTGGTTGGTGAAGGTCGTGTCTCTACATGGACAGACAGTTTAGGTATGGCGCCAGGTGTGTTTATTCAAGATCGTTTTGGATCAGAAGAAGCCAGAATCTCAATGCGTGGCTCTGCTTTAAGTAGAGCTTTTCATAGCTTTGGTATCAAGGTCTTACAAGACGGCATACCTATTAACTATGCTGATGGATTCTTTGATATGCAAACCATCGATCCTTCTGCAGCACGTTATGTAGAAGTGATACGTGGTGCGAATGCCTTAGGTTATGGAGCAAGTACATTGGGTGGTGCGATTAATTATGTGTCACCAACGGGTTACGATAGTCCAAAATTTTTAGGTAGAGCGGAAGCAGGCAGTTTTGGATATGCACGCTTACAAGCCATCACTGGTGGCGTAGTTAAGCCGACTGATGGCAATGGGAATGTTTGGGATTACAACATCTCAGCCAACGCCATGACACAAGACGGCTATCGAAATCATTCTGCGCAAAACAGTGAAAAAGTAGTGGCGAATACGGGTGTGAAAATTAATTCTGTTTTAGAGTCTAGATTTTTTGTGGGTGTAGTGAGAAGTCGATCCCAATTACCAGGAACAATTTCAAGAGCACAGCTTTTAGCAGATCCTAGGGCAGCACAAGATGCTACGTGGCCAAGTAATTTTCAGCGTAGGGATGTAGATGCACAAAGAATCGCTAATAAAACCGTGTACAAAAATGGCGATACTGAATATGAATTAGCAACCTATGTTATGCACCATGATTTATGGCATCCAATTACATTCGGATTCATCGAGCAAAATACGATGACATATGGTGGTCATATCAAGGTCGCTAATAAGAACAAGCTATTTGGATCGGATAATCTTTTAACTTTTGGGTATCTTCCAGATTTTGGTACAACACAAGCAAAGAGGAGTGCTGTAAGTGGAGGATTCACGCAAGGCGCTTTAACTTCAGATGCCTCACAAAAATCAGAAAACCACAGATTTTTAGTAGAAAATAAATTTCAAATTAATGCTGCAACAACTCTTATCACTTCCTTACAGTACGAAGAAGCGAATAGAAAGAAAAACGATCTACTAGCATCATCTGCAAATTACAATACTAAATATACACAATGGATACCACGCCTAGGCGTGATTCATAATCTGAGTGCAAGCTCACAAGTATTTGCAAACATCAGTAAAAATTTTGAACCACCTATCTTTGATGTTGCAACTACGATGCTAGCTGCAAAGGTGCAAACAGGTACTACAATAGAAATTGGATCGCGAGGTGAGCTCAATTTTAATCAAGGGCGAGATCAAGGTTTCTGGGACGTGACACTTTATCGTTCACAGCTTAAGAATGAGTTTCAAACAGCATGTATCAATGGCTCAACAACTTGCTCATCTTTTGGAACGAATGCAACTATCAATATTCCAAGGACAGTTCATCAGGGTATAGAGTTAGGAGCTGGTGCTTTGATAGATCGTCATTGGGAAACGCGAACTGCACTTTTATATAGTGATTTCCGTTTTGATGGTGATGCTCAATATGGGAATAATCGCATGCCAGGTTTTCCACCTTTGATTATTCGTAGTGAGTTGCTATATCGCTGGAGTGATGTCAGTAATAGCCGAGGCATGCCAGCTTATTACGCAGGTCCCAAGCTAGAGTGGGTGCCAACCAAAGCACCTATGGATAACACCAATTCAGTTAGCAATGATCCATATGCCATCTTAGGATTTAAAGCCGGTGGTCCATTAGATCAAAAATCAACATGGTTTATCGATGCGCGAAATTTAGCTGATAAGCGATATGCTGCTACAACCAACATTGGTGCAGGTTTTGGTGGAAGTCCTGGAAATGCGTATTACCCAGGCATGGGTCGTTCAATCAACATAGGCTTAGAAACGAAATGGTAAACACAACGCACATGATGCAATTGAATTTATTTAAGTTAACTTGTTTACTCGGTTTATATATAGGCTTACAAACTGGGGCTTATGCACATGCTACTTTGCAGCCTAAGCAAGCACCACAAGGTAGTTATCAACGCCTTGCGATTGCTGCTACCCATGGATGTGAAGGATCAGCGACGACACAAGTCATCGTGACGATACCTGAATCATTAATGGGGGCTAAGCCCATGCCTAAAGCAGGTTGGGTAGTCGAGACTGAAGTGCGTGATTTAGCTCAGCCTTATCTTTCTCACGGCAAGGAAATTAAACGTGATGTGAGAACCATCATTTGGAAGGGCGGTAAATTATTAGATGCCCACTTTGATGAATTTGTTATTCAAGTCAAAGTTTGGGGTAAGACAGGTAAAATTTATTTACCTGTTACGCAGCTTTGCGAACAAGGTCGTTTGGATTGGAATCAAATCCCTGCTTCAGCAACGGACAAGCTTCCCTACCCAGCGCCTTATCTTGAAGTCGTGCCTGGTGAGCATATGCATCATTGAGTTGAATCATTGTCATACAATGTCATGCTTGCTGTGATGATGTTCAAGGCTGCGAGCATAAAAATTAAATAATTTGCATCTATCTGTGTTGTCCAATTTTTACCCGAAAGATCACTATGAGTTCAACTGCATTTCATTGGGAAGATCCTTTATTACTCGGCCGTCAGTTAAATGAAGATGAACGCATGGTGCGTGATGCAGCTGCAGCGTATTGCCAAGAAAAACTCATGCCACGTGTATTGGAAGCGTTTAGGCATGAAAAAACCGATGTGGCTATTTTTAAAGAGATGGGTTCGCTTGGTATGTTGGGTCCGACTATACCCACACAATATGGCGGCGCAGGTCTGAGTTATGTGAGCTATGGCTTGATTGCACGTGAAGTCGAGCGTGTCGATTCTGGTTATCGATCCATGATGAGTGTGCAGAGTTCTTTAGTCATGCTGCCGATTTATGAATTTGGAACGGAAGTACAAAGACAAAAATACTTACCTAAGCTCGCAAGTGGTGAATGGATAGGTTGTTTTGGTTTGACTGAGCCGGATCATGGTTCAGATCCAGGCAGTATGGTCACACGTGCTAAGAAGGTCGATGGTGGTTATAGCCTAACTGGTTCAAAAATGTGGATTACGAATAGTCCACTCGCGGATGTATTTGTAGTGTGGGCAAAAGATGATGCTGGTGCGATTCGTGGCTTCATCTTAGAAAAAGGATGGAAGGGTTTAACAGCACCTGCTATCCATGGCAAGGTAGGCTTACGTGCTTCTACCACGGGTGAGATTGTGATGGATGCCGTGTTTGTCCCCGAAGAAAATGCCTTTCCCGAAGTGCGTGGATTAAAAGGGCCGTTCACTTGTTTGAATTCTGCTCGCTATGGTATTGCTTGGGGTGCGATGGGTGCAGCAGAATTTTGTTGGCACACTGCGCGTCAATACACGCTCGATAGAAAACAATTTGGTAGACCACTGGCAGCGACACAGTTAGTACAGAAAAAACTCGCGGATATGCAAACCGAAATTACATTAGCTTTGCAAGGTTGTTTGCGTTTAGGTCGTATGAAAGATGAAGGGTCGGATTCCGTTGAAATCACTTCTATCATGAAGCGCAATTCTAGTGGCAAGGCGTTAGATATTGCTCGTGTTGCGCGTGATATGTTGGGCGGAAATGGAATTAGTGATGAATATGGTGTGATACGGCATGTAGTGAATTTAGAGGTCGTGAATACCTATGAAGGCACACATGATATTCATGCTCTGATTTTAGGACGTGCGCAAACAGGTCTGCAGGCTTTTTTCTAGTTACTTAATTGAATTGCTTGCAAAAGATAGGCATAACAACATCATCATGCCTATGCTTTTTAGGTATGACTCAGAAACGCCTGATGCGTGCTCAAGAAAATTCTGTCATGCATGCGTTGACCTAAATCGGTATTCAGTAAGCGATCTAAGACAGGACCTTTAATCTCTGCAAACTGCAAGCTAATGTTTTTAGCTTGCAGATTTTTTTCAAGCTCATCCAACATCGCGAGTGCAGTGCTATCAAGTTGATTCACTGCGGACATAATCAACAACACTGCGCGTGTATCACTTGACGCTGCGACCAAGCTCTCAATTTTGTCTTCCAGTACTTGAGCATTAGCGAAATACATACTTTCATCAATACGTAATGCAATCAAACCATGTACTAATTCAACATCATGGCGATCAATATTACGGAAATGCTCAGTGCCTGGAACGCGGCCCACCACGGCCATATGTGGACGACTACTACGCCAGACCACCACTGCAAGTGACAGTACAACGCCTATCACTATGCCTTCTTCTACACCAAGAAAAATCACGCCAAAAAATGTGAGTATCAGTGAAATTGCATCAGCACGATCATAGCGCCAAGATTGTTGCAAAGTTTTGAAATCAATTAAACCCAGCACAGCCACAATAATGGTTGCGGCAAGTACGGCATGCGGTAGGTAGTAAAACCAACTTGTTGCTACAGCGACGACCACTGCCATCAAGATAGCGGAGACCACACCGGCAGCAGGTGTGTTTGCACCTGCAGAAAAATTCACAACCGAGCGTGCAAAACCACCTGTGACGGGATAACCACCTGACAAAGCGCTAGCGATATTCGCTGCACCTATGCCGAGTAATTCTTTGTTAGGTGTGATGCGTTGATTTCGTTTGAGTGCTAACGATTGCGCAACAGAGACGCTTTCTACAAAACCGACTAATGAAATTAGTAAAGCAGGTAACCATAGAGATTGTATGTCATTCCATTGAATTGACGGTATGGCGAGTGCGGGTAATCCAGCAGGCACGCTACCAACTATAGACACTTGCGCTTGTTGATCCAGTTGACCTAGGTTGACGATGAGTGTAGCGACGATCACCACCATCATAGGTGCAAGTTTTGCAGAGAGGTCGGCGCTTTTATCTGACAGGCCAATTCGTTTTAAAACAGTGGCAAGATAGCTGCGTGCAAAAAATAAAAATAGTAGAGCACCGCATCCCAATAAAGTAGTGCTGACATTTAAAGTAGGTAAACCTACGATCAGACCATGTAGCGTAGTGATGATGCCACCACGTGGTGTGTTAATGCCAAATATATATTTGAGTTGACCGATGGCGATCACTACTGCTGAGCCAGAGATAAAACCACTAATCACTGGATGACTTAAAAAATAAGCTAGAAAACCTAATCGCATTATACCAAAGACAAACAACATCACTCCAGAGAGTAAGGCGAGTATCACAGCTAATGCTGCGTAATCAACACTGCCTACAATCGCTAAAGGGGCGAGTGCAGTGGCTGTCATGAGAGAAGCAACCGCAACAGGACCGACAGCTAACGTCATGCTGCTACCAAATAAGGCATAAGCAAAAATAGGTAACAGGCTGGCATATAGGCCAGCTTGTGGTGGTAGTCCTGCCAACATGGCATAGGCTAAGCTTTGCGGTATCAGCATCACAGTCACGATCGCGCCTGCAATTACATCACCAGCCAACCATGTGGACTGGTATTGTTTTAACCAGTCCGGTAGCAGTTTTTTAAACATCATCAAACCATTTAACTTTTAGAAGGACGAGCTAACCATTCACGGCCTTTGAGCATGGCATTCCAATACAACCAAGGTAGGAAATATTTTTTTAATATCCATGCTGCGATACGTGGCACGGTAGGATCGAGTGGAAAGCTAGGCAGTAATTTTCCGCCAAAACCAAATTCCGCTAATACGATGCGTCCTTTTTCTACAGTCAGAGGGCAAGAGCCATAACCGTCGTAACGTGTGGGTAAAGATTTCCCTGCTCGTAGTGCGAGTAAATTTTCTGCAACGACGACAATTTGTTTACGTGCTGCGGCAGCTGTTTTTGCATTTGGTGAAGAGCAAGCATCCCCTAAGCTAAAAATATTTGGATAGCGCATATGTTGTAAGGTGGTCTGATCTACCTCTACCCAACCATCTGCATTCGCAAGTGGACTTTGTTTAATAAAATCTGGTGCGCTTTGCGGTGGGACCACATGCAACATATCAAATTGTTTTTCTACACGTTGTACATTACCTTCAGCATCTTTTACGTTAAACCACGCTTTTTTAGCAGGACCATCGACAGCAACTAATTGTGAGTTGAATTGCAAATCAACTTTATAACGCTTCACATATTCCATCAGTGGTGGCACAAAATCAGCCACGCCAAATAACACAGCACCTGCATTATCAAATTCAACTTGTATATTTTTTAGTCGCCCTTGTTGTTCCCACTCTGAGCAAGATAAGTACATGGCTTTTTGTGGTGCGCCTGCGCATTTAATTGGCATAGGAGGTTGCGTGAAGATGGCTTTGCCTGATTGTAGTGATTGCACCAACGACCATGTGTAAGGAGCGAGATCATAACGATAGTTAGAAGTGACACCATTTTTACCCAGTGTTTGCTCTAGGCCTTCAATCGCTTTCCAATTTAATTGCAAGCCAGGTGCAACGATTAAATATTGATAGCTAATAGGATTACCAGAATCTAAATGTACTTGTTTGTTTTCTGGATCAAATGCTGTAGCCCCAGCTCGTATCCACGTCACGCCTTGTGGCATGACATCGGCCATATCGCGTTCTGTATCACGGGCATTAAATTCACCCGCACCGACTAAAGTCCAAGCAGGCTGGTAATAGTGTTTATCTTTAGGTTCAACAATACTGATTTGTAAATTAGGTTGGCGCTTGAGTAAACTCGCTGCTAGTCCAATGCCTGCACTACCACCACCAATGATGACGATATCTTGCTGTGCATTCCAGTTACAAGAAGGCGCAGCTTTCGAACTGGTTGAAATTGATTGTGAGCTTAAGGCACTTGCCATTTGAAATAAATTTGTTGAGCGAGCACCACTGCGACAAAAAGCCAGAATGGGACTAGGTTGACTCTGCAGTAAGGCAGCAAATTCTGCCGTTTGTGCTGGTGTGATTTGACCGCTAACAACAGGCAAATAGCTATATTGCATACCCGCTGCGTGTGCGGCTTTTTCCATTTGCGAACTGGTAGGTTGTGATGCGCCGCCTTCACCATCAGGTCGATTGTTAATGACAGATTTAAAACCTTGCTCTGCAATTTCCTGCATGTCCTCAGGTGAAAATTGCGGTGCCGTGCCGAAATTGGGGTTATGGCGTGTGATGGAAACTGGCATAGCTACTCCTGATTCTGGACTTTAAAAAAGCTTGGGTTAACTATTGATCACCCTACTTTAGTGCACTTCGCCTATTAGTTGGGTGAGATTATTTAATTAAGATGAAAACATTATATTTACAAATAAACTGTAAATCAATATAATGTTTACAGATTAATTAAACGGAGTCTTGCTATGTCGATATCCAACACCCCTCAGGTA
>JBEDCU010000008.1:0-5459 GCA_041176585.1 Pseudomonadota bacterium | reverse complement strand
GATTTAGAAGGTTTAATTTCTGGTCGCAATTTAAGTCAGCGTTTGCAACAACCTTTGGAAGTGATATTTACTGCTGCCGCCCATGGTGATCCGACTTGTCTAGCGATAGCTGAAGAAGCGGCGAAATGGTTAGGACGCGGGCTATATAACTTAATCACGACTTTAGATCTGCGTTGTATTTTGATGGGCGGTAGTGTGTGGCGACATCATGCGGGGTTGCTAGCGCCTTTGGTTGAAAAAGAGATTCAATTCCGCTTTCCTGCAATGACAGAAGGCGTTGTTTTACAAAGTGCTGCATTGGGTGAGCTGGTTGCGGACTTAGGTGCACTGTCTTTAGTGATGCCTGAGTCTTGGAAAGCTGATTGGAATGCGCGCCAACCTTGGAACGCACTCAGCACCTCTACACAGAAAGTTATTTGTGAGTGAATGTTGCTCACGATCTTAGTTTTTATTTCACATTCAACAACTTAATCCTGCCCCTCGGCACCGAGTCGACGATTTTTTTAGAAAAGATTGTGTTGTCAAAAAATAATCGCATCGACTCGTAAAAGTTTCGATCCAATTTTGCATGTTTTGTATTTTCATTCTTTACGCCTTGCGGCAGCGCAGCATTAAAAGTTATATAAATGTCAGCCGAATAGCACCAGATTTGCATCAAGACCGTTATCATTACGTCACATTAAGTAGTGCATGGCACTGCTTCACTTAAACTAATAAAAAGAACTTCTGTCGCGCTATAAGCCGACTGAAAGTCGCAAGCAAAGCAGCGGCATTTCAAGTTCAATATAAAGAGAACCACCATGGCGGAGACACTACCCATGTCGGCGGATACTTTTCCCCGACTGTTGTTGCAGCATGCACAAATACGGCCTACACATCCGGCCTTTCGAGAAAAACATCTAGGCATCTGGCAAACCACGAGCTGGGCACAAACTGCGGAAGAAGTGCGTTTAATTGCATGCGGTTTAGCTTCGCTAGGTTTCACACGTGGCACTAACCTCGCCATCATTGGTGAAAACAAACCTTGTCTTTATTGGGGCATGTCGGCAGCACAGTGCTGTGGTGGTGTGTCTGTGCCTTTGTATCAAGATGCACCAGCTGCTGATATGGCATTCGTGCTTGAAAATGCAGAAATTCAATTTGCAATTGTTGAAGACCAAGAGCAAGTTGATAAGCTGTTAGAGATACGTGAAACCGTCGCTGGTATTCAACATATTATTTATGATGATGCACGTGGCATGCGCGATTACAAACAAGCAGGTGTGATCTCTTTAAAAGAATTACAAGAATTAGGTCGCGCTTATTCATTGCAACATCCAGAATTTTTTATGCAGTCTGTGCTTGCAGGTCAAGCGCAAGATGTAGCTGCAATTCTTTACACTTCCGGCACGACGGGCAAACCTAAAGGCGTTTGTCATACGCATGCAGCGATGATTGCTACTGGTCGCACATTAGTTGAATTCGATGCTATCGGTGCTGATCATGAAATGCTGTGTTATTTGCCTCTGGCATGGATAGGTGATTTTCTTTATTCCTACGGCATGGCGCACATCGCAGGCTTTTGTTTGAACTGCCCTGAGTCGAGTGCAACAGTGATGACGGATTTGCGTGAGATAGGCCCTACTTATTATTTTGGTCCGCCGCGTGTGTATGAAAACATACTCACACAAGTGATGATACGTATAGAAGATGCGGGTTGGATTAAGCGCAAACTTTTCCACTTCTTTATGGATATCGCACGTCGTGCTGGTTTACGCATACTCGATGCTAAAGGTGGTGTGAGCCTCAGCGATCGTTTGCTGTATGCCTTAGGTGAAATCTTAATTTATGGTCCACTAAAAAATGTACTCGGCTTCACACGTGTACGTGTGGCTTACACGGGTGGTGAAGCGATAGGTCCAGATTTATTTGATTTCTACAGATCGATTGGCATTAATCTCAAACAGTTGTATGGCATGACTGAAACTTGCGTCACGGTTTGTATGCAACGTTCAGGTGATGTAAAGCTTGATACCGTAGGTCGTCCTATGGCGGGTGTTGAAGTCAAAATTGCTGAGAATGGTGAAGTGTTAGTGCGCTCACCTGGTTTAATGCAAGGTTATTACAAACGCCCTGATGCGACTGCAGAAGTGATTGATGCGCAAGGTTATTTTCATACGGGTGATGCAGGATTTTTTGATAACGACGGCCATCTAAAAATTATTGATCGTGCTAAAGATGTAGGCCGCATGGCAAATGGCAGTATGTTTGCGCCTAAGTATGTAGAAAACAAACTCAAGTTCTTCCCGTTCATTAAAGAAGCTGTCGCGTTTGGCGATGGCCGTGAAACTTGTAATGCCTTTGTTTGCATAGACATGGAAGCAGTTGGTAACTGGGCTGAACGTCGCAATATTGCTTACAGTGGTTACGCTGATCTCGCTGCTCAAGCGGATGTGATTAATTTACTGGCTGACTGCGTAGAAAAAGTAAATGCTGATTTAGCTAATGACAATTTGTTAGCGAGTTCACAAATTCATCGCTTCATCGTCTTACACAAAGAACTTGATCCTGATGATGATGAACTTACACGCACCCGTAAAGTCCGTCGTGGATTCATTGCAGAAAAATATGCTGTACTCATCGATGCACTCTATACAGGCAAAGCGCGTCAATACATAGAAACACAAGTTAAATTTGAAGATGGACGTCAAGGCAAAGTGAGCGCCGATCTTGAAATTAAAAATGTAAAAACTTTTAGCGCAAACAGGCAAGCAGCATGACAGCCATGAATCAAGAACCTACACGCAAAATCGGTGATGTCATTCTCGATTTGCGCCACATATCGCTTTCATTCGGTGGAGTAAAAGCACTCACGGATATTTCTTTTGATGTGCGCGAGCATGAAATCCGCGCCATCATAGGACCGAACGGCGCCGGCAAAAGCTCGATGCTGAATGTGATCAATGGTGTGTATCGTCCGCAAGAAGGTGAAATCATTTATCGCGGTGAGCATTTACGTGACATGAATACCTATGCGGCAGCGAAAAGTGGCATTGCACGTACTTTTCAAAACATTGCGCTATTCAAAGGCATGAGTGTGTTGGACAACATCATGACTGGTCGCAATTTACAAATCAAAACCAATTTTTTACTACAAGCTTTGTATCTAGGGCCAGCACGTAAAGAAGAAATTGCTCATCGTGTGAAGGTCGAAGAAGTCATTGATTTTCTTGAGATTCAACATATACGTAAAACACCGGTAGGCCGTCTACCTTATGGTTTACAAAAGCGTGTGGAATTAGGTCGCGCACTAGCAGCTGAACCGCAAATTCTTTTGCTAGATGAACCTATGGCCGGCATGAACGTAGAAGAGAAGCAGGATATGTGTCGTTTCATACTTGATGTGAATGCACAGTTTGGCACCACGATCGTATTGATTGAACATGACATGGGTGTGGTCATGGATATTTCTGATCGCGTGGTTGTACTCGATTATGGCAAGAAGATAGGTGATGGAACACCGGACGCCGTACGTAGCAATCAAGATGTGATTAATGCTTATTTAGGTGTGGCGCATTAATTTTCTTTACAGTCTATGCCTAAAGTATTAGCTAGCTGTTTTTGTAATGAATGCATGATGTATCAATGAAGGCAATCGCATGAATCTGAATTTCTTTTTTGAGGTCTTAATTGGCGGCCTCTTATCGGGTGTGATGTATGCACTAGTCGCTTTGGGCTTTGTATTAATTTATAAAGCTTCAGGTGTGTTCAACTTTGCGCAAGGTGCAATGGTATTTTTTGCAGCATTAACTTGCGTATCTTTAGTCAATCATTGGGGCTTTCCGTTGTGGGTCGCAATTTTAACCACCATTGCAACCATGGCTGTATTAGGTGTGTTGATTGAACGTATAGTCTTACGCCCTCTTGTGAATCAACCTGAAATTTCATTGTTCATGGCGACCATAGGCTTAAGCTTTTTTATTGAAGGCATGGCTCAGCTTATGTGGGGCGCAGAAGTGCAGCGCTTGGACTTAGGAATTGAAGATGTACCAATGGAGAGCTTGCTGACTAACTTCAACATCATTGTGTCGAAATTTGATGTAGTCGCTGCATGTATCTGCGCGATTCTTGTCACGTGTTTAGCACTCTTCTTTTCACGCACTAAGATCGGTCGTGCATTGCGCGCTGTCGCCGATGATCATCAAGCCGCATTAGCAGTAGGCATTCCACTGCAACATATCTGGGGCATTGTGTGGGCAGTAGCTGGCTTTGTTGCTATGGTGGCTGGTTTGTTATGGGGCTCACGCAATGGCGTGCAATTCTCTCTCACCTTTGTCGCTCTCAAAGCCTTACCTGTACTCATACTCGGTGGTTTCACTTCTGTACCTGGCGCCATCATTGGTGGTCTCATCATAGGTTCAACTGAAAAACTAGCTGAAGTGTATTTAGGTCCTTTTGTTGGCGGTGGCATAGAAGGCTGGTTCCCTTATGTATTGGCTTTGTTATTTTTGTTAGTTCGCCCTGAAGGTTTATTTGGCGAAAAAATCATCCGTAGAATTTAAGCGTATTAAGTAAAACAAGGATTTCACTATGCTGTACCGCGAAGCAGGTCAATTCAAATCAAGTTATGAAGCTGACGGTCAAATATTCCCACTGCGTCAAGATAGATTGGGTATAGCTTTATTGTTAGTGTTGGCCTTCGTCGCCATACCGCAATTCGCTTCAGCTTATTATTTCTCAGCGATTCTGATTCCATTTTTAATTTTTTCGCTGGCTGCACTAGGCTTAAATATTTTGACGGGTTATGCAGGTCAGTTATCTTTAGGTTCAGCGGCATTTATGGCTGTAGGTGCTTTCAGTGCTTATAACTTTATATTACGCATTCCTGGCATCCCACTATTGTTAGCGTTTGTTCTGGGCGGTTTGTCTGCAGCCTTAGTCGGCATCGCTTTTGGCTTACCTTCACTCCGTATACGTGGTTTCTATCTTGCTGCCTCTACCTTAGCCACACAATTTTTTGTGGTGTGGGCATTGACCAAAATACAATGGTTCACTAACTACAGTTCTTCTGGTGTGATCACTGCACAAAAGATGGAGATGTTTGGCTATGAATTTAGTTCACCAGCTTCTAAATATTTATTAGTGCTTGCGATTGTGAGTGTGATGGCGCTGTTGGCTAAAAATATGGTGCGCTCTAATGTAGGACGTTCATGGATGGCAGTGCGTGACATGGACGTTGCTGCTGAGGTGATAGGTATACGTCTCATGCGCACAAAATTACTCGCCTTTGCAGTGAGTTCTTTTTATTGTGGTGTGGCTGGTGCGTTGTATGCCTTTGCTTACTTAGGCACAGTGGAGCCTGAAGCTTATAGCTTGGATTTATCTTTCCGTATTTTATTCATGGTGATTATTGGTGGATTGGGCTCCATACTCGGTTCATTTTTAGGCGCTGCATTTATCGTCTTGCTGCCTGTGTTCCT
>JBEDCU010000007.1:0-6305 GCA_041176585.1 Pseudomonadota bacterium | reverse complement strand
CTTTAGCATCGACTCTTGCATAGTTCTCCTTGCGCCTAGACGCTAAGACGTCACTTGGCTTTACGTCTGCAGTTGGATTGCGCTCAGCTAATGCATGGGCTATCGCATACCGGAATACTTGCCCTGTCGTTTGAAACGCCCGCTTTGCAATATCGAGCGCGCCGCGCTTTTCAATCGCCTTCATCATCGCTACTAGTTCTGGTGCTTTGATTTCCGATACGGGGCGTTTACCAATGACAGGAAATACATCAGCTTCCAATCTTCTCAACACATACTCTGCATGCCTTTGACTTCTTGCAGCAGCCCAGCTTGCATACCATGCACGAGCCACTGCCTCGAACGAATTCTCCTGTGCGAACTTCTTCACCTGCTTGGTAACGCGCTTAGCCTCCACAGGATCAATGTCGTTCGCAACTTGTTTACGCAACTGATCACACTTATCACGTGCTTCTGCAAGACTGACTTCTGGATACTTACCCAAAGATACAGTTTTATCTTTTGAATCAAACCGATAACGCATTTGCCATAGCTTTGACCCAGTCGGAAACACCACGAGATGTAGTCCTCTTTCATCAGGCAATTTGTAAAGTTTCTCTTTTGGTTTAGCGTTACGTATCTGCGTGTTGGTGAGCATAGTCAAACCCTCCAAATATGGGTAAAAATGGCGTTGGGCTGCAATCTGCGGATTTTTACCCACATTTTTACCCGCATCAGTATCTGGATGGTAGTGTAGCGTGTTGGAGCTTAAAAGACAAAAAACCCTTTATTAACAAGGCTTTTAGGAGAGATACTTCTAGATATTGGAGCTTACTGGAGTTCTTTGGAGTACGGCTTGGCGGAGAGGGTGGGATTCGAACCCACGGTGGACTTGCGCCCACGCCTGATTTCGAGTCAGGTACATTCGACCACTCTGCCACCTCTCCTATTAGGTTTTATGCTGCTTGGCTTTTCTCGAAGTCCGCGATTGTAGCAGAGCAAGCGATATATGGCTTTATATTAAGGCTTAAGTGTTTTGATTCCACCCATGTATGGCCATAAAACTTCAGGCACATTCACGCTGCCATCTGCTTGTTGATTGTTTTCTAGTACTGCTACTAGTGTTCTACCAACTGCTAATCCTGAACCATTTAAGGTATGCACTAATTCTGGTTTACCTTGTGCATTTCTGAATCGTGCTTGCATGCGTCGCGCTTGAAATGCTTCGCAGTTAGATACTGAAGATATTTCACGATAAGTATTTTGTGCAGGTAGCCATACTTCGATGTCATAAGTTTTAGCAGCACCAAACCCCATGTCACCTGTACACAATGTAATGACGCGATAAGGTAAGCCTAGTTTCTTTAATATGTTCTCAGCATGACTAAGCATGTCTTCTAACGCTTGATAAGAATGTTCAGGATGCGCGATCTGCACCATTTCTACTTTATCAAATTGATGTTGTCGTATCATTCCGCGGGTATCACGACCATAGCTTCCCGCTTCAGAACGGAAGCAAGGTGAATGCGCAACTAGCCGCATAGGTAATGCTTCTGCTGCTACGATTTCATCACGCACTAAGTTTGTTAAGGTGACTTCAGCAGTAGGGATGAGGTACAGCGATTCACCCTCTCCTTCTTGCCCGCCTTTTTTCACTGCAAATAAATCTGCTTCAAATTTAGGTAGTTGTCCTGTACCACGTAAGGTGTCGCTGTTAGCGATGTAAGGTGTATAGCATTCTGTATATGCATGTTCTGCTGTGTGTGTGTCTAACATGAACTGTGCAAGTGCACGATGTAAACGTGCGATGCCACCTTTCATGACTGCAAAGCGCGAACCTGTGAGTTTGGCAGCCACATCAAAATCCAAACCAAATGCAGCGCCTAGATCAACATGGTCTTTTACTTCGAAATCAAATTGTTTCGGTATACCGACTTTACGCAGCTCTACATTTCCACTTTCATCTTGACCTGCCGGTACAGATTCATGAGGCAGGTTTGGAATTGCCAACATGAAGTCAGAGAGTTTGTTTTGTATGATCTCTAATCGATCAGCTGAAGCTTTGAGTTCATCCGCAATGCTCGCAACTTGATTCATGACTTCTGTGCTGTCCTCGCCTTTACCTTTGAGTATGCCAATTTGTTTAGAGAGGCTGTTGCGCTGACCTTGTAATTCTTCGGTGCGCGTCTGTATAGATTTACGCTCGGCTTCTAAAGCATTAAAGCCTGCAACATCAAGCTGAAATTTACGTTGTGCGAGTCTCGCTGCAACGGCATCTATGTCTTTACGGAGAAGTTGGATATCAATCATGAGAACGTGCGCTTGTACTTAAATAAAAACAGCATTTTACCAATGATGGCCAGAGAAGCGAGGCTTATTGCAGCGAAGTCAGCCAACTACTTGTTAGATTTTTTACGCGCCTCTTTATCCTGCGCGCGCAAAAAGGCGAGTTTCTCAGCGATTTTGCTCTCCAGTCCACGTGGTGTGGGTTGATACCAATCCGGCTCACTCATGCCTTCTGGCAGATAAGTTTCACCAGCAGCATAGGCATCCGGCTCATCATGTGCATAGCGATAGAGTTTGCCGTAGCCTAGTTCTTTCATGAGTTTGGTCGGCGCATTACGTAGATGCTCAGGCACTGGTCGTGATTTATCTTTGCTAATGAATGCACGCGCTGCGTTATAGGCGTTGTAAACAGCATTCGATTTTGCAGCACATGCTAAATACACGACTGCTTCTGCCAGTGCTAATTCGCCTTCTGGTGTACCTAATCTTTCATAGGTTTCAGCTGCATCTAAGGTTAAACGTAATGCACGCGGGTCAGCTAGCCCTATGTCTTCTGATGCCATGCGTATTAAACGTCGCGATAAATAACGCGGATCAGCTCCACCATCTAACATCCGTACTAACCAATACAAGGCTGCATCAGGATGAGAACCACGAACGGATTTATGCAATGCTGAAATCTGATCATAGAAACTATCGCCACCTTTATCAAAGCGACGTAATGCATCACCTAAACTATCTTTTAATAATTCAGCATCAATGATGCTTTGCTGTTTTAATTCAGCAGAACGCAAAACAATCTCTACGTTATTCAGCAATTTTCTGCCATCACCATCCGCACTCGCAATTAAGGAATCACGCGCATCATCAGTAATCGTGATAGTTTTTTCTTGCAAAGATAAAGCACGCTCTATCAAAGTAGCGAGATCTTCTTCGCTCAGTGGACGCAAGACATATACCGCTGCACGTGACAGCAACGCGCCATTCACTTCAAAGGAAGGATTTTCAGTGGTGGCGCCTATGAAAGTAAATAAGCCACTTTCCACATGCGGCAAAAATGCATCTTGCTGACTTTTATTGAAGCGATGGACTTCATCTACAAACAAAATTGTTTTACGTCCCGAATTTGCTTGAAAAATTTGAGCACGTTCCACTGCTTCACGTATGTCTTTCACACCCGATAAAACTGCGGATAAAGCAATGAATTCAGATTGAAATCCCTCTGCCATTAAACGCGCTAAGGTAGTTTTGCCAACTCCCGGTGGTCCCCATAAAATCATAGAATGGGGTTGGCCTGATTCAAACGCAACACGCAAGGGTTTACCTGCTCCCAACAAATGGGTCTGACCTATGACTTGATCAAGATTAGTTGGACGCAGACGTTCTGCAAGAGGGACTGCGCTCATAGGATGGGAATTTACTGCTGCAGGACGTCAGCGCCCTTAGGAATCACAAAGCGAAATTGATTCGCAGGCATGGCAGGATTTTTTTCTATGTGAGTAAACGATAACAAGGAAACTTGACCAAAGCTATCACGCAATTCCATCGCGACCGGCATGCCATCTTTTAAGCCTATGCCTATTTTTTCAAACGCAGTGTCTTTGGCTTTAGGTATAGCTTGTAACCACTCAATACCATCACGCAAACCTGCTTCGGAAAGCGTGAAGTTTTTTTCTAAATCATTACTACCAAAAAGTATGGCTGCAGGTGATGAGCCTATGGCATTGCCTAATGTTTTGATGGTGACTTGATTTAAATCTTTATCGTAAATAAAGAGTTTTTCTCCATCTGCCTGCAAAATTTGTTCGTAGGGTTTTTTATAAATCCAAATAAATTTTCCAGGCCGTGCAAATTGAAAACTACCATCCGATGCATTCGAGAGTTTTAAGTTGCCACTCTCTCCGTCTTTTTTCACCATGCGTTGCGTAAATTCACCTCGCGCTGCTTTAGTACCATTCACAAAGGATTTAAATTGTTCGAGTGCACTGGCATGAGCGAACGTAGTTATGCTGCATGCAACTACGAAACAAAGCGTTTGATTAAATTTATTCGGCATTACCAACAGGGAACAAGATTTCACGATTGCCATTTGATTGCATGGTTGAGACCAAGCCACTCCTCTCCATTTGTTCAAGTAAGCGTGCGGCACGGTTATAACCAATCCGTAAATGTCGTTGCACTAAAGAGATAGATGCACGACGATTTTTTAAAACAATAGCTACTGCTTGATCATATAGCGGATCTGCTTCAGCACTACTCGAATCACCTAACAGTAAATCACCGCCACCTTCTTCAGAGGTTCCACCTTCGAGTATGCCTTCTATGTAATTCGGTTCACCTTGTGATTTCAAATGCTGTACTACACGATGCACTTCTTCATCTGACACAAAAGCGCCATGCACACGCATGGGTAAACCTGTACCAGGTGGCATATAAAGCATGTCACCCATACCTAGCAAGGCTTCCGCACCCATTTGATCGAGGATGGTACGTGAATCAATTTTGCTACTTACCTGAAAGGCGATACGCGTAGGAATATTCGCTTTAATCAAACCAGTAATCACATCCACAGAAGGACGTTGGGTAGCAAGAATTAAATGTATGCCTGCTGCACGCGCTTTTTGCGCAATACGTGCAATCAGTTCTTCTACCTTCTTACCGACTACCATCATTAAATCTGCTAACTCATCAATGATGATGACGATGGTTGGTAGTTTTTCTAAAGGTTCAGGTGCATCCGGCGTTAAGCTAAATGGATTAGGAATTTTTTCTTCGCGTTTTTCTGCATCGATGATTTTTTGGTTATAACCAGCGAGATTACGCACACCTAATTTCGACATGAGTTTATAACGTCGCTCCATCTCACCCACTGCCCAGTTCAATGCATGTCCTGCTTGACGCATATCTGTTACTACTGGCGCGAGTAGATGCGGTATGCCTTCATAAATAGAAAGCTCTAGCATCTTAGGATCAATCAAAATCAAACGCACTTGATTCGGATCGGCTTTATACAACAACGATAAGATGGTGGCATTAATGCCTACTGATTTACCTGAACCAGTCGTACCTGCGATGAGCAAATGCGGCATCTTGGCCAGATCAGCCACAACTGGATTACCAGCGATATCTTTTCCTAAGCCTATGGTGAGTGATGATGCGCCATCGTTGTAGATTTTTGAACCAACGATTTCAGAGAGTCGAACAATTTGGCGTTTAGGATTAGGTAACTCCAACCCCATATAGTTTTTGCCCGGTATGGTCTCAACAACACGAATAGAAATCAGTGACAATGCACGGGCTAGATCACGCGCTAAATTCACAATCTGACTACCCTTTACACCAACCGCTGGCTCAATCTCATAACGCGTCACTACAGGTCCTGGATAAGCCGCTACTACTTTCACTTCCACACCAAAGTCTGAAAGTTTTTTCTCTATCAAACGACTGACAAATTCCAGTGTCTCTACGCTGACGGTTTCTTGATTCAGCGGAGGCTCATCTAAAATCGAGAGTGGCGGCAAATTAGTATCAGGCATATCCAAGAAAAGTGAGACTTGCTTTTCTTTTTCCATACGTTCTGAACGCGGCACCACCACCACTTGAGGTTCTATATGGATGGGTGGGCTTTCAATGATACGTGCTCGCTCTTGTACAACAACAACTTCGCGTTTCACTGCGGCTTCTTGACCGACTTTTCTGTCCTGACGTGCCGCATATAAAGCTATCGCCCATTGCGCCAAGCCTTCTAGTGCTCCACCTAATTTTTCAGCAACAGCCATCCATGAAACATGGAAGCACAAACTAAAACCTAAACCAAACAACATCAACATGATGAGCGTGGAGCCATTAAAACCAAATGCAGCCTGCGCACTGCCGCCAAATAATTCTCCGAGCACACCACCTGGCGCGCGTGGTAGTTGCGCTTTTAAGGTGTACATACGCACAAATTCCAACCCTGAACTACCCAGCATCAGCAACACAAAACCACAACCACGTATCAGTGGTTCATAGCGATGCGCAGGATTGACTGTCTTTTGTAGCAA
>JBEDCU010000006.1:0-4451 GCA_041176585.1 Pseudomonadota bacterium | reverse complement strand
GCCATAAACTAAGATTTTTTCTATTTAGGTGCTGATTCTATTTGCTTGCTATGCTTTGGGGTATTAGTGAATACACAAAATGCAAAAAATGAATATCAACTCTGATTACACAAAGAGAGTCGTCATTAATCACCATGATTTACCTTGGGTTCCCAGTCCTGAATCAGGTATTGAAAGGCGAATGCTTGATCGTATTGGCGACGAAATTGCAAAGGCAACGTCTATCGTTCGTTATCAACCCGGATCAGCATTTCAAACGCATACCCATGAGTTTGGTGAAGAGATATTCGTTTTAGATGGCGTTTTTAGCGATGAGGCTGGCGACTACCCGGCTGGCACATACATCATGAATCCTCCCGGTTCTTCTCATGCGCCTCATAGCAAAACAGGTTGCACTCTTTTTGTGAAACTGCGGCATCTAGGCTCGGATCACGTAGAGCGCGAAGTGTTAAATACTGCGACCGCTATGTGGTACCAAGGTATGGTGCCCGGCCTGAAAGTTATGCCTCTCATGCAACAGGGCAGTGGGTCGACGTTAGTTCGATGGGCGCCACAAACTTATTTCAACCCACACAGACACTATGGCGGCGAAGAAATTTTTGTGGTCGATGGGGTGTTTGAAGATGAGCATGGTCGCTATCCGACGGGATCATGGATACGCAGTCCGCACATGAGCATGCACCAACCGTTCAGCAAAGAAGGTTGCACCATCTTTGTTAAGACGGGACATCTACTTGATTAATGAAGATAGCCACCCCCTCACACAGAAGACTGTGCTTTTCATTTTTTTGTTGGCAAAATACGCAGCAAGCCTATTCCTTGCCGATCTCGCATTAATGCCAATTTTTCAGATGCCTCCTGAATGACCCTGAACAAAATCACCGAAGCGCTGACCGTACTTAGCTACCGGCTAGCGACTTACACCGTGAATAACTTCATTGATGATCCTGCGCTGTTGGCATTGATTTTCTGTTGATTAGTTGTGTAGACTCAAAATCGCGCCATTGCAATTTAAACGAGAGTTTGAAATGAGCCGCTGGATCAATACCTACCCTTTCTCTATCAAAAAAACTACGTCCTTTTACGTCACCCACAACACGGTGTGGCAATCGATTGCATTTACTCAAAATCATACCGCTATACATGCTTAAGCTAAGACCGCCTGAAGCTTACTAATGATTCTTGGGAATCAAAGCTAAATTTTTCTACTATTTACTCGTTAAGGCACTCACATGGCTAACAAAAAAAAGCACTCATTAAGTATCGACATAGGGATATCCGATTCAAATCGAAAAAAAATTGCTGACGGTCTGTCTAATTTACTTGCCGATAGCTATACGCTGTACTTGATGACGCACAACTTCCATTGGAATGTCACAGGCCCGCAATTTAATACCTTGCACAATATGTTCATGACCCAGTACACCGAACAATGGGCTGCATTGGATATCATTGCAGAACGCATACGCGCATTGGGCTACCCATCGCCAGGAACATATAGCGAATTTATTAAACGTGCTTCTATCAAGGAAGTCGATGGCGTACCCAAAGCTACCGATATGGTTCGTCATTTAGTAAAAGCACAAGAAGCCACTGCGCGAACTGCCAGAAAATTATTTCCTTTAGTCGATGGCGCTAATGATCAGCCTACAGCCGATGTGCTGACTCAGCGTATCGATGTGCATGAAAAAACAGCATGGATGTTACGAAGTCTGTTGGAAGAATAAGTTGGAATACAATCTATAACGCTTTAACCAAACTTTTCCATTCACCTATTGTAAAAATACTCATGAATAAAATCACTTACCTTTTTGCTCTGATGTCTTTGTGCTTAGCATGCGGCTCTAGTTTTGCGGCTGACCCTAAACCAGCCGATGCTAAAGCTGCTGCGCCTGCTGCGGCCGCTCCCGCACCTGCGACAACCACTGCTCCAGCGGCTGCGCCTACAAAAGCTGCCACTCCAGCAGCTGCTGAAGAGCCCGCAGTTAAAAAATCAAATACATCGATTTGCCACGATAAATCTAGCCCCTCTTACAAGCAGACTAAAAACTTTACTGAGTTTAAAACGATGGAAGAATGTATTAAGAGTGGTGGGCGCGCACCCAAGGGTGGCAAATAAGTCCTGCTGATTAAAATTCATTGCCCACAGCATCATGTCTTTTGATGCTGCGATTAAGGGAAGTTTGCCCATCAAAGGCATGCTTCCCTTTTTCTATATATTTTTATTAAAGGCGAGCTAAGGATCCCTGACGGGTTTACTAAACAGCCGTGCAGTTTCCAAGTCGCCATCAGCATCAATAAAATACAGCGTAGCATTAGCGGCCACGGCCCTTCGAATCCATGCGTATTTTTCCATGCGAATCAATGTCAATCTATCGCACCGGAAAGTCTCTTTATAATAGGTATCACTTTCTTTGATTGCGACATCCACATGATTGATCATCTAGACCATCTTGTACTGACCACAACCAATGAACAAGACTGCATCAATTTCTACACGCGCGTATTGGGCATGCAACTTGAGTCGTTTTTTGCAGGTGAGCCTGCTGAAGAACGCAAAGCATTTAAATTTGGAAATCAAAAAATCAATCTGCACATCAAAGGCAAAGAATTTGAACCCAAGGCCGATTTACCTACGCCTGGTTCTTTAGATCTTTGCTTCATCGCTGATCGCCCATTGAAAGACGTGATCGCAAATTTACAAAAAGAACGGTGGCCTATTATTGAGGGGCCCGTAATCCGCACTGGCGCCACGTCGAAAATAAATTCTGTTTACCTACGGGATCCAGATAACAATTTAATTGAGATTAGCGAAGTTTTATAAGTAATTAACTTCATACTTTATTCAGACTTTCACAGCCCTCTTTAGCAGCCAAATCATTAGCTATCAACTTGATTACGATCTTATGTCCAGCACACAGCACTTACTGCCCCGTCAACGCGACGTTTTAGATATTCCACTGAATCGCCATTTAGGGATTGTTTTTGATGGCAGCGTCGACGGCATTGCTAAATCGCATTTTCAGAGCACTCTTGAGCTTGCGACATTTGATGGACAACTACATGGAGGTGCGCTATCCGTTCTGTTTGAAGTGGCCGCCTTTCTTGCCTTAGCACCTTTGCTGCAAGAGACTCAGCATGCCGTTACTCATGACTTGCATGTTTCTCTGATGCGGCCGGTTCCAACCGGGGCCCGCTGTGATCTCGAAGCACACGTAGTGCGCTCCGGAAGGACGCTGGCTTTTATTGAAGTTAGCGCTTATGTTGAAGGCAAGCAGGTGGCGTCAGCCCGCATTACCAAGTCCATTATTGCTGCCCTCAAATCATAAGAAGGTGAATGTCTTTGATGCTCCTATTAACTGAGCCGGAATTGACTTTGTGGTCTGAGGTCAGCCAGCTAATTAAGGGTTTATTTCGGTCCAAATAGGGCCATAATGGAACCTTTCAATGGAGGTTAACTATGGCAGTCAACGTTAAACTTTCTGAGTATTTGGTAGATAGCGCCAAGCTCTACGCCAGCATCGAACATCGCTCTGTTCCAAAGCAAATTGAGTATTGGTCTCGTATTGGTAAAATCGCTGCAGACAACCCAGACCTCTCGTTTAGTCTGATACGCGACATCCTAATCGCAGACCAAGAAGAACCCGTGGGTGAGTACCAGTTCGACTGATGCGCATACTCGTCACCCCCACCATTGAACGCACTGTCAAAAAACTTCATCCTTAGCAAAAAGCCGCACATGACGACGCCGTACGAGCTATTTTGAGTGATCCACAGATTGGTGAAATTAAAGTCGGTGATTTGGCCGGAATCCAAGTGTACAAATTTCGAATGGGCGGGCTGCTTTGTTTAGTAGCCTATCGAATACTTGACGAAAGCAATCTCAAGCTTCTTATGGTTGGGCCGCATGAAAATTTCTACCGTGATCTTAAGCGAGCACAGTGATTTTTACTCTCCAAAATGTGGAGATGAGAAAGTTCGTGCTCGAAACGAACTAGCCATGACCCACTTAAAAACTGGAGATGTCGACATTTTTTGCCACATGCGCACTAATGCAAATAGCGCCGGCTTTACTTAAAATGGACGTAGTACCCAGGCTCAAACAAGTAAGTTATTTAATTAGCAAATTATCTAACCCTCTTTTCACTGTTTAAGCCCGCTGGGCTTTACCCACGCCGCTGTAATGAGCTAGTCTCTTGTTGTGAACACAAACCAACTACATAGCAAGTTGATAAAGGCAGGAGGTGCATTATGCGTGTGCTATCCGTAGAAGACATCGATTTAATGATCACGCTAGTCAGCAGCCAAAAGGTGCTGAACGACGTCGGTCGTCACCGTCCGCAACTCGACAAACTCATCACCATGGGCATCATTCGCCCGGGTGGCGGTGTGCTCGCACTAACAGAGCTAGGCCAGAAAACAGCGCACGCCTTATTAGGTCGCAGCTTGGG
>JBEDCU010000005.1:0-15487 GCA_041176585.1 Pseudomonadota bacterium | reverse complement strand
GATGCTATCTAATGCAAATTCAATTTTTTTATTATTGGTATTGATCTTGCGGCACGAATCAAATGCAGCATCATTTTCTGCGCTTAGTTTTCCACGGAAATGTACTTTTGCGCTAAGTGTTTGCTCAGTTTTTTTGTTGGTGTGTGGGGGTGTCCATTGCGGTGGTGAGGTTTCAAATCGAACCGCATACTGGACTGAGAGTTGCTCAAATTCTTGATGTGATGATTATATTTGTAGTAAATCAAATAGCATCCACCACACTAATTGTTCTTGAAAGCGACTCGTTGTTTCTTGCGTTGTTAAATTTTGTAGTAAAGCCTTTGCTGCATGTTCTTGTCCACTGGCATAAAGCACAGCGGCTTCTTCTATTTGATGAGGAAAAGAATTGTCTTCTGCTAGTTGTTGTGCTTGCTGTTGCGCAGAATGTTGCTGAGCTAATGAGAAGCTCGCATCAAATTCTGCGGACATTTCATATTCGATAGCATCTATTTTTTTAGAAGTATCTTCTGATCGGCTATATAATGTGGAGCGAGTCATTAATTTTTCTTGGGAGGGTTTTACTCTAGGTTTTTTAAAAAGTGCAAAAATTTTCACGAGAGGCCTGCAAAATGAATAAATCTAGGTTCAACAAAGACACGGTGGAAAATAATTGGTGATTAAAAAAAATTGATTTGAGAAAAATATCCCAAATAACAAATAATCAGACATCTGTGGAATTTATGCTGTGATAACTCCCAGACAACGATCAATGCGTGGTGAGTAACGAGGAATGGAAAAAACGAGTGTGGTGAAGTATTTCTTAGATAAAAAAAATTCTAGAAAAATTAGAAGAAAATATTATAAGAATCGATTGCACATATCAGGGACGATCAACGAGTTGCGTTAATCGCCCCTTTATCTTCAGCCTGATTAAAATCTAGTTCTGACTCCTAGCACTACACTTCTTCCTGCTAAGGGAACGGTATCCTTAAGCAAGGAAGTAGAGAGTCTGATGGTGTCGTTTAAGAGATTTCTTCCTAGTACAAACCATACGACATCGGTGCTACCGTAGCGCTGTGTGTAATGTAGGCTAGTATCTAGTTGTGTATAGCTTGGTGTGGTGGTTTCATGACTAGCGATGCGGTTCTGTGCAGAGGCATTAATCAAAGTCATTAAACCTCTGACCGCACCTTCTTTATAGCCCACACTTAATCCTTGTCTAGCTGCGGGTTGTAGAGGTAGATTTTCACCGCCATCTAAGCGACTTCTCACCGTGTCAGCAAAAACGCGCATGGAAAAACCATCGCCGTACCAGTTATAACTTGCTTCTACTTCTGCGCCATGTAGCGTGGCATCGGCTTGAGTCCAAGTGCGTTCTGTGAGATCTCCTCCTGGTACACCCAATTCATCAACCAGTTGACCACGCTGGCCATAAATATAATTTTTTATTTTGTTTTGGAATAGATTGCCTTTCCAACGGAATTTTTCTTCAGTTTTTTGTAGGCTTAATTCTAGGTTGTTAGAAATTTCTTTTTTAAAATTTGGATTGCCGACGTCATAGGTTTGAGTCGCTTCATGTGGTCCGTTTGAATAAAGCTCTTCGGTTGCAGGCGCACGTTGCGCTAGGCTATAAGTAGCTCCTAAGCCATATCCCGGTGTGAAAGTCCATAAACCTCCACCTGACCAAGAAGTTAAATTAAATGAGCGTTGTAAATTGTCTCTAGGATTTCTTTTGACTGATTCAATTCTGAGCCCAGTGTTGATACGCACTGATCCAAATTCTTTTTCTTCTACAATAAAACCAGCATAAGAATTGGATTTAGTAATGGGTACGGCTTCAATTGAACCTGTTGAATTCAATGCAGAAAAATTATTCAGATCGGCTTGTACGCCAATTTTTCCTCGCCAACCATTTATTTCTTTATGATTTGCTTCTAGTCGTGATTCCGTTGTTTTGTTTTTGAAGTTCATCTGAGGAGCAAGCAATTCATCTAACTCTGAATGCTTGTAATCGGTATACGCCATTTTAAATCGTAGTGATTCAAATAGATTGCCGTTGATTTTATATAGGCTATCTAAGTCAATCCGAGTCTGCGATAAATCTATCGATGCAGTTTCAGCAGGAATGCCATAGTTCTTTGTGAGTGAACTGATAGATAACCCTAAGTGTCCCCAACTTTCTATTTTTGACAAACCAAATCCAAGATTATCTTCACGATTAAAGGAGTTGGATAATTTTCCGCCCGTGGGTACGTTATAGTTTTCAGCTCTGAGTGAACTACCATCGACATGTATGCCCAGATTGCCAGCTGCGCGATCCAGATGAAATGCGAGTCCATTACTTTGATCAACACTGCTCCGTTTTAATTCGACTTCGCCACTTGCTTGAGGAGCTAATACGGTTGGAATTCTATCGTTGACAATATTAATTAATCCGCTAATAGCCCCTGATCCATAAGCGAGAGCTGCGGGTCCTCTTAGTATTTCAATTTGTTGCGCACCCATGGCAGTTCCAGCTACGGCATGATCATTCGATATGCTCGATAAATCAGAAACTGCCATACCATTTTGTAATATTTTTAGTCGCGGTCCTTCTAATCCACGAATAATAGGACGGGATGATCCCGCTCCAAATCCAGAGGCAGATACTCCGAGCTCACCAGATAAAGTGTCGCCTAGAGAACCACGTGTTTTATCGCGTAATTCATCGCCAGCCAATACTTTTGCGGGCGTTAGTATTTGTGAATTCTCATCGTTACCAAATGGATCCGCAGTAACGACAACAGAAGGTAATGTTTTTTTATTTTCTTGCGCATTAACAGAAAAGGCATTGCTGATAAGCGCACAGACTATAGCTTGCGCCAATATTTTTAATTGGAATTGCATGATTTCTCCACTAGCTGGTAGAAGACGAGACATCCAAAACAGTCAAATGTTTTAGATGGAAAAAGACTCAGATAATCAGGCTAGTTGAGGTGGTGCGCGTGAGGAGAAATAAACACTGAAGGGCTGTATCCAGCCAAGTCGGAAACTACTTTGATCGTGCCGTGTTGGAGTGAAAAAAGCAGGTGCTGTACAAGGCGTAGCATGAACAGCAGCGCCTAAAGCAGCTGCATCAAATAAGGAACAAAAGCTGGATGACTTTTGATGATCAAATGTATCGCCAACAACTGGCTCTACATTTGCAATGCTAACGACTGAATTTTGGCTAGCATGAAAAATAGCATGGCTAATACCTAGCCATTGCGTAAACAATAAACTCAATACCAATAACAGGTTTAAAACAACAACCCGTGTATGGACTAAATTCTTTGTTTTGAAGTAATGCATGTTCTTTCTAAAGATAGCGCGTATTTAATAGCCAGATGAGTTTACCAGAAAAAACAATCGCTAAGTCATTTTGAAAAATTATAAGAACACTATTTTATTTGATGCTGATGCACTGTCGCTAGTGACATGCGTGATGCAATACTAATGAGGTTCGTCTAAAAAGTGGCAGGAAAAAGTGTGAGCACTGCAAGGGAATAAAAGAACTTGGGTGTCACGAAGGTGCGACACCCGTTTTAGAGCGAGTAGGCGTAGTTTAATCGCCGTACAGTTTTTGTTTGAGTTCTCTTCTTTGTTGTGCTTCTAGTGACAGCGTTGCAGTGGGTCGTGCAAGCAAACGTGGAATGCCGATCGGCTCTCCTGTTTCTTCGCACCAGCCATAATCACCAGAATCTATTGACTGTATAGACTGCTGAACTTTTTTCAGCAGTTTGCGTTCACGATCGCGTGTACGCAGTTCAAGTGCATGCTCTTCTTCAATGGTGGCGCGATCTGCAGGATCAGGTACCAACACGGTTTCGCGCAAGTGCTCGGTTGTCTCACCCGCATTTTTTAATAAATCTTTTTCAAGCTGCTGTAGACGGCTTTTGAAAAAAGCTAATTGCACAGGATTCATGTAATCCTGTTCGCCCATTTTCATTATCTGTTCGTCTGTGAGCAATGCGGCATCAGCCGCAGAAGAGTTTGGAGTTTTAGTATTAGTTGCCACGTTGCCCTACTTTCAAAACTAAGCAATCATTCGTCCTAGATCCCCTAACAACATATTGCTGTCAGAGTTGCACGATTTTGCCAGTGATTGTTGTTCTCATCACTCGCCCTACTTTTTAAGAATTCAACTCTGATCTATTTAATCAGATTACAGTCGAAATTCTGTAATGTGCTTAGCATCACAGAGTGATGCGCAGCGATTTTTAAATCGGGGGCTATTGTAATGGCTTTGTGGCGTGTCGTGATGGGTATTTACTCTATTTTTGATCACTTATTTCACAAAATTTTACATGGTTAGCGTTCAGCGCTTGTTATGTTTCTCGAATGGAAAATCTATTTGAAACAAGGAATTAGAATCAATTTAGTGCAGCTAGAGCCATAAAACCTAGGAAAACAGGCACTGCTCTAAGCCTTCAAGAAATATCTGTTTTGGCAATGCTTGTCCAATAAACACGATTTTGCTTCCCTTTTTTTCTTCTGCTCCCCATTTTGCACCCAGATCGCTACCCATAGTTTGGTGCACACCTTGGAAAATGACTTTACGTTCTGACCCTTGTAGCCAGAGTATTCCTTTGTAGCGCAGCATGCGAGGGCCGTAAACTTTGACCATACTGCCTACGAATTCTTCTAGTCGCGCTGGATCAAAAGGTCGGTCGCTACGAAAGACAAAGGCTGCAATTTCATCGGTGTGCGTATGGCCAGCGTGATCATGATGATGGTGGTGATGTGCTGCATGATCATGATCGTGATCGCAGTGTTCGTCACAATCATGGTTATGTTCATCTGCTTTTAAAAAGTCTGGATCAATTTCTAATTTTTCATTCAGATTGAAGCCGCGAATATCAAAAATTTCTGCAATAGGTGAAGTGCCAAAATGACTTTTTCCTATAGGTGCGCGCGGATTGATACGCTTGAGTCGTGTTTCTAATGCAGCTAACTGTTCTTCTGCGACTAGATCAGTTTTGGAGAGCAGCATACGATCTGCAAAACCAATTTGCCGTTGTGCTTCTTGATATTGATCCAACTGTTGCATGGCATGACTAGCATCGACGATGGTGATAACGCCATCCAGTAAATAATGCGTACCGATTTCTTCATCCATAAAAAATGTCTGTGCAACTGGGCCAGGATTGGCTAATCCTGTCGTTTCAATCACAACGCGATCAAAATGTAATTCGCCAGCTAGACGTTTACGTGCAAGCTCACTCAGCGCAGAAATTAAATCACCTCTCACTGTGCAGCAGATGCATCCATTATTCATTTCTATGATTTGTTCTCGACTATCCTGCACGAGAATTTCATTATCAATATTTTCTTCACCAAATTCATTTTCAATCACCGCAATTTTCTGGCCATGCTCTTCATGCAGTATGCGATTGAGTAGCGTAGTTTTGCCAGCGCCGAGAAAGCCAGTAAGAATGGTAGTAGGGATGAGTGACATAAAGGCTTAAAGTAAAAAAATAGTTATATTCAAAAGAGCTGAATCGAATCACAAAGTCATTAGCGAGAAATGTAGCTCGCAGTATGCGGATATCTTAATTAGGGCTGTTCTGTTTTTTTGCTCTAGGATGTGCAGCATCATACACTTGTGCTAAACGTTGAAAATCTAAGGAAGTGTATACCTGCGTCGATGAGATAGATGCATGGCCTAGCATTTCTTGTACGGCTCGTAAATCACCCGAAGATTGTAAAACATGCGAAGCGAATGAATGTCGTAAAACATGCGGATGAACCTTGCTCGGTATACCTATTGCGCTTGCATGTTTTTTTAAGCGTTCTTGCACTATGCGTGGCGTCATACGTTTGCCACGGTTAGTTAAAAAAAGTGCAGCGGTATCTGCTTGAGGGAGTTGCGTAATCAAGTTGCTTCTCACGGCTATCCAATTACTTAGTGCAGTAACTGCTGCTGCGCCCATAGGTACGCTACGCCGTTTGTTGCCTTTGCCAGTGACGGTCACTTCAGCTGCGATTAAATCTATCCAAGCGATAGATAAATGCTCAGCATGTTTTATATAAGCGATATCTAGGCTGGTTAATTCAGAAACACGTAAGCCACTTGAATAAAGTAATTCAAACATAGCAGCATTGCAGATGACATCAGGCGTATTTTCTTCTGAAGTAGAAAGCGTATGCTTTACTAAGTGCATTGCATCATCCACGCTTAATGCTTTTGGAAGTGGTTTGCCTCGTTTAGGTGCTTTAACGCCAGTAACAGGATTCGATTGCATAGTTTGACGTTGTGCTAGCCAAGAAAAAAATCCTCGCCATGCAGATAATTTTCTGGCGATAGTGGCAGCAGAGAGACCTTGCGCATGCAGTTTGCTGGTGTAGCGACGTATATCGAAATGAGAAAGTTGAGCAAGTGGTTCTTGATCGACTGCTAATGCTACTAACTGCAAAAGATCGCGTTGATAATTACTAATCGTGTGAGCAGAGTATTGCCTTTGTATCTGCAGATAGAGCAGATAATCTTGTATGACAGTCTGATTGGCAGTCATGCTCACAGGCGTGTGTTATTTCACCATATTTTGCAAAGCAGCACTGGCAGTGTGAGCAATGCGAGTTAAAAAATCAGTAGCAAGATCAGCAGAAAAACGTTGAGGGTCAGTGGATCCCAATACTAATAAACCAAAACTTTTTTTAGTATCAAGATTCTGCAAGCTCAGTAAAGCAGCTGACTGCATATTGGCGGCATCATCTAACCATACAACACCTGGTTGACCTGAAGCTGGTCCACAATAAGGCTGATGTAATTGATTGGCAAACTCACGCGTTTCTTCACTTACTTTTTGTGCAAACCATGCATTTGCATGTTCATCTGCTACATCCCATAAACGCAGACTCACACTTTGTATGCCGAAACCATCACGCATAGCATCTATTAGGGTGTCAGGTGATTTATCGTTAGCTTGAGAAAGTAGTAGCGTATCAACCCACATATGAAACTTCGCCATGATGGCATCATTTTCTTTAGCGATGCGATTGAGATGGGAAAGTTTGAGTTCTAATGCTTTTAGCTTTTCACGCAGAATTTCAGCTTGCCTCTCTTGCAGAGAGACGGTGCGACCACCCAGTTGCGTAGTCAGTCTTAGTCCAGTGAGTAGCTCAGGATGGTCATCAAAAAAACGAGGATTGTCTTTCAGATAAAGAGCAACTGAGCGAGCGTCTAGTGATGCGGTCATAGATAGTTCATTCTGATGTTGATAATCAAATAGGTGCACAAGAGGCACAGCTATTTACTGAGGTCCAAGCACTCTTGAACTGCGTGCATTCTACCTCTACCTGCAAGGAATAGAGTACAAGAAATATTGACATCTCAACAAGCTTACGATTTGACTTCGTCTTAACCAACCCGAGCAGACAAAAAAAGGGCACCCTAGGGTGCCCATGAATTACAGAGGAGATTAAAACGGTTACAGCAAATGAATCTGGAAGCTAAACAACATACAAGGGAAGCTTCCTATCCCTTAAAACAAAAGATCAGAAAATAACGCGTACACCCAGATTAATAGCTTTATCGCCTGTGCCTGTTTCGGAGTTATTACCTACAGTGTAAGAAGCGCGATTTTTATTGCTGATGCGTGCATAAGCTGCATACAGATTGGTTTGCTTAGATAAAGCGTAGGTATAGCCTAAGCCGAACTGATTAGCATCATTATTCGCAACACGATCATCCTTGCTGATATAAGAAATTAAGAAGGCATGTTTTTCGACAGGGATACGTGCACCTATCAAGAAGTCACGTGTTTTACTAGAAGCTACCGGTGCAGGTGCTAAGCCATAGGGATTATCAGTGTTGGGGAATGCAGAGCTAGCTAAACCACGATTTTCGCTGATAGCAGCAAAAATCTTTGCTACTTCTAAATCCCATGTGGCGCCCAACAAAGTATTTTTTGCTGTATCGCTACCGGATGCATTACGTGCATTGTGATGCGCTAATTTGATGCTAATTGCATCAGCGGTATAGCCTAAAGAAGCACCGATTTGTCGACTTTTATCAGTGCTGCCCTGTACTTCACCAAAGCCATAAGCCAGTTCACCAGTAAAACCATCAATGTTTGGCGTCGCGTATTTGATGGAGTTATTCATACGGTTGCCATTACCTGCATTAGGAAACAGATTGAGTGCACTACCTGCCATGCCAGAAGCAAAAGGATCTGCCGCATTCATAGCCAAAAAGTATGGGGTGTATTGACGACCTAAGGTCAATGTACCGACATCGCCTTGCAGTCCTACAAATGTTTGTCTACCGAACGGGGTATTAGCCTGATTGAAACCACCTTGATCTGCTCTGACACTGGTCTCCAACACAAACAGTGCTTTATTTCCATTACCTAAATCTTCCGTGCCTTTAAAGCCTATGCGTGTACCTGATTGCGCGCCGCTAGTGAGTTTGCTGACTGAACCTGCAGCACCGCCACGTTCATTGACATAACCCATGTCGATTATTCCGTAGATATTGACTGCAGATTGAGCTTGAGCCCATCCACACATGGTGCTGGCAACAGCAAGTGCAGCGATTGATTTTTTCATTTTTCCATCCTCAGAAATTAACGTTTGTTGAAAATCCGCATAAGTCGGATGGCTGAACATTAATTTCTTAAATGGAAACTGTTTTAAAGCGTAGCGATCAATTCACGATGAACTTGGACGAAACAATGGCCTTAGCAAAGCGCTGTTGTTTTATTCCTACTAAGCGGATTGACGCGATAGCAAGCTAAAGCGCACAGTTGAGCTTCTCTATTTGATAACTTTTTGTGGCGTAGTGAAGTCTTGCCAAGCACTTTGTCTGACTAAAAAAACTAAAAGTGGCCAGAGCATCATTACCTCATCAAAAAGTCGCAGCTAGGTGACTTTTCACTTACTAATTCTCGACAACATTAATTGGGATTGCATTAAAAACATGGCAAATCGTGATGAATTACTCATTATTCGTGCAGCAAGAGCAGGTCAAGCAGTGGCACAACTTGCATTAGGTAAAAGATATTTATTTGGCGGTGGTGGTTTACCGAAAAGTCTATCAACCGCATTGCATTGGTTGGAGAGGGCAGCAGAACAAAATCAGCGCGATGCATGGATTTTGATAGGTGCCCATATTCCATATGATGTGTCGTCTCAAGTTGGTGAGCCTTTAAGAGCTGCAATTTGGTATGAGCGTGCATTTGAAGAAGGACAGCCTGGTGCAGGCTTGGTGTTAGCAATGCTCGTGTTTGCAAACTGGACGCGTGCACATCAAGCCTTGCAGCAAAAAGCATTGCAAGCATTACATTTCTCAGCTGAATCCGGTTTGCCACAAGGCCAGTGGTTATTAGCACAACAAAAAGGAGCAAAAGAATTTGCTGCACGTTCACCAATCGGACTAAGCAAAGAGGTAATGGAACGAAGAGCAACAGCGTTGGAATGGGCAGCACGCGCAGCGAAAGGTGGAATTATTGATGCGCAACGTTTAATGGCGGATTCAGCTTGGCGTGAATTTGATTACGTGAAATATTTATTTTGGGCTTTGCCTATAGCTCAAGATAGTGAACGCCGTACAGTGACATCTGTTGCTAAACGTAAGGCTTATACAGAACAAGATTTACAAATCTTTTCGCGCTGCGCTACTGCCTTGTTGATGACTATGGATACCAATACAAATTTAATTGATCGCTATTTAAAAATATTAGCGGACTCAGGTGAAAGTAAAGCGCAGTTTTCTCTCGGGTTGTGGATGGCAAGAATGGATCACACTGGCGCAAAAATTAATGCTATTCCTGGAGTGGCGCATTATAAAAAAGCGATACGTTGGTTATCGCAAGCAGCAGAGCAAGGTTTGTCAGCAGCATGGTATGTGATGTCGCGTATTTATCTTAAACCTGAATTTTCTAGACGCTGCTTAGCAGAAGCAAGAAGACATTTAGAAATGGCTGCAAAAACAGGGCATATGCGTGCGCAATTAGAATTGGGATTGGCAGCATGGCGTGGTCGTAGAAATGATCCGCGTTCAGATATACGCGCTTTATATTGGCTACAACAGGCGAGAGATCAAGGCAGTACAGAAGCAATTAAGTTGATAAAAAAAATTACGCAACCTGTACGCTTATCAGAGTGGGCTAGGATTGCGAGAGAAAAATTTAATCGTGAGATGAGTGCGCAATATCCATTTTTAGTCGTGCGGATTGAATTAGGTTATTGGTTTGGTCTGACTCGCGCAGAAGCCTTGCTCTTACAAATTGAATCAGCAGATCATGGACATTGTCTAGAGGTCGATATACGCGAAGAACATCCTAGAAGTCGGCGACGCTTAATCGAAATTAAAACAGGTGAACAGCGACAAGCGCTAGAACGATTTGAGCAACTAAGAGAAAAATTTAGCGAGCATGCAACTACGGCAGAAGGAAATTATCGACAACGTTTATATCGCTTCCGAAATTTAATGAGTACACGCAAGCGCTTTAGTCCCAACAATACAATCTATACCTAAGCTACTTACGCACTAAGTCAAGATAAGTCAGGAATTGTCGGGGGTTAGATATCTATGCTGCCCTCAAACACATTCATAGCAGGGCCGGTCATCAAGACAGATTGTTGATCGCCACTCCATACAATTGATAATGTTCCACCCTTGGTGCTGACCTTCACAGGTGAATCTAGGTGGCCCATTTGTATGCCACTCACCGCTGCTGCACAGGCGCCGGTACCGCAAGACAAAGTCTCACCAGCACCACGTTCATAGACTCTTAGCTGTATGTGATGCCTGTCTATGATTTGCATAAAGCCTGCATTCACTCTCTTAGGAAATCGCACATGATTTTCTATGAGAGGTCCAGTTTGTGGAACATCAGCAGTAACTACATCAGACACGATTTGTACTGCATGGGGATTGCCCATAGAAACTACGCACAGTTGAATACTTGTAGTGCCTATTTGTAAAGGCCATAGAGTTGCAGCATGCTGTTGTGTACTTTTTAAACCATGTGCATCGAATGGAATCAACTCTGGAGAAAAAATAGGCGCACCCATATCGACAGTGATGCGACCATCTTCTTCGAGTTTTGGTGTAATAGTGCCAGCCATCGTTTCGACTTTGATTTCACGCTGATCTGTCAAACCTTTGTCCACTACAAATTTTACAAATGCGCGCGCACCGTTACCACACTGCTCAACTTCACTACCATCAGAATTAAAAATACGATAGCGAAAATCAATGCCTTTAGTGTGTGATTTTTCAACCAATAAAATTTGATCGGCACCTATACCAAAACGACGATCAGCAAGTTGTTGGCATAAGTCGCTAGTGAGATTAACTGATTGGTTGATCGCATCAATCACAATGAAATCATTACCTGCGCCATGCATTTTAGTAAATTTAAGTGTCATGAAAAGATTATAGATCGCTAGCAGTCAGGGTGTTAAATATCTGAATCGGTTTTGTAAAAATTTCTTTCACCATCAGGTCGTGTTTTAAAGCGTTTATGTGACCAAAAATATTCTGCAGGTGATTCCAGTACCCGTTCTTCTATGAAGGCATTCATACGAAGTGTAGCTGCATTAATATCTGAGCCAGGATAGTTTTCCCAAGACGGATAAAAAATAACTTGCCAGCCCTGATAGTTAGGTAAAAATCGTGTGACAACAGGAATGATCTGTCCATCTGTAGCAGCAACCAAGCGTGCAGGAGAAGTTAAGGTCGCTGCTGGAATGCCAAAGAAGGGGGTGAATATGGAGTCACGCACACCAAAGTCCATGTCAGGCAACATCAAAAAACCACGACCACTTTTCATGGCGCGAATAATGGGTTTCACACCTGCTTCACGTGAGAGTAAATTTTTTTCATCCGGTGTAAAACGTAAACGCCCTTTGCGCAAAGCCGCGTCAAAAATTTTATTTCGCTGTTTAGTATAGATAGAGCAAGCAGGTGCTTGCATCGTAATAGCGACGCCGGCCACTTCTAAACAAACGAAATGAGGACAAAGAAAAATCGTAGGACGATTCATCATCTGTTGAATCGGAACCTGTGACACGACATGAATTAAACGTGTAAGTCTTGCAGGTGTAGCCCACCATAAAATACTGCGCTCTAAAACGCTACGTGCAAAATATTGAAAATGACTACGCGCTAATTGCAGTCTTGCAGAGTGAGTGAGTTGTGGCATGCATAGCTGCAAATTAGTCAGTGTGATGTGCCGTCGCTTACGCATGAACATAAACAATAAGCTGCCTACACCTTCACCTATGCGTCCAAGTATCGGTAAAGGTAGCCAATGCAAACACCACATCAACGCTAACAATAATCTCACGATGACACTTTCTCAACTAACTGCGCATCATCATTGTCTGGAGAACCTTTGTAGCGGTTATAACCCCAAAAATACTGAGCCGGACAACGTGCAATCAGTTTTTCCATGGCGTTGTTGATCAGCGTTGCTTGTGCAAGCGCATCCTCAGGAAGCTCTACATCAAATAATGCAAAGTGCACTGCATAGCCTCGTCCTCTTGGTAAACGCTTGGCATAAGAGAGGATAAGATGCGCGCCACTCATGCTGGCTAATTTGCCAGGCAAAGTCATGGTGTAAGCAGTTTTGCCAAAAAACTTAGCCCACACACCTTCGCCTGCTTGTGGTACTTGATCAGGTAGCAAACCAATGGCGCCACCTCTGCGCAATGTTTTTAATAAAACGCGAACACCAGCCAGATTGGCGGGAGCGAGATGTAGTTGTTCACGTTCGCGCGCTGTCTCCATTAGGGGTTTAAGTGCATTCTTTTTTGGTGGGCGATACAACGCTGTTAAAGGAACGCGACTAGCAATCGCTTGTGCAATGATTTCAAAACAACCTAAGTGTGGTGTGAGAAAAATCACGCCTTTGCCATCATTTAATGCGCGCTGTGCGATATCCCAATCATGAATGACGGCAGTTTTTAAAACTCTTTGCGCTGGAGCGCACCAAATAAAAGGCAGTTCAAAAATATTTTTCCCCGCTTCAGCTACAGCTTCTGACAGATAGTCGATGTAGCCAGCGCGTTGCATATTCTCGCGCATGCGTCGGCGATGTCCAGGCGATAAAAGATAGACGAACCAACCAGCCAAGGCACCTGCAGCATGCAGGAAAGACAAGGGGAAAATGGAAAGGAATTGAAAAAAACGCAGCAGCATACGAAAAGTCGTAAGGAGGTTTTGCTGAATTGAAGCAAGAAGCGTAAAATACCACGAAGTGTTACCCGCCGAGTTAACAGACAACTTGCGAGGCGGTTTATAAATTTCGCTAAAGCGTCGCAGGCTCATTAGATTGACCGCGACACTATGTCAATCATTAACTAGGAGCTTGCATGTCAACTGAATATTTCTTTACCTCTGAGTCCGTATCTGAAGGTCATCCGGACAAAGTAGCCGACCAAATTTCCGATGCTATTCTTGATGCGATTCTCGAACAGGATCCGCGTTCACGCGTTGCAGCTGAAACTCTTTGCAACACGGGTTTAGTGGTGTTAGCGGGTGAAATCACCACCACTGCCAACGTTGATTACATCAAAGTCGCACGTGACACCATTAAGCGCATAGGCTATGACAATACCGATTACGGTATTGATTACAAAGGTTGTGCAGTCATGGTCTGCTACGACAAGCAGTCACCAGATATTGCCCAAGGTGTGGATGAAGGCAAGGGCTTAGATCTCGATCAGGGTGCTGGCGATCAGGGTTTAATGTTTGGCTATGCTTGCGATGAAACACCAGAGCTCATGCCTGCAGCGATTTACTACTCGCATCGTATCGTTGAACGTCAAGCGCAAATGCGTAAAGATGGACGTCTGCCTTGGTTGCGTCCTGACGCAAAATCACAAGTCACACTGAAGTATGTCGATGGTAAGCCAGTGGCTATAGACACCATCGTACTGTCTACTCAGCACGCGCCTGAAATGGAGCATAAACAAATCGAAGAAGCAGCGATTGAATCCATCATCAAGCCTGTCGTGCCTAAAGAATGGTTGAAGGACACGCGTTATTTAGTCAACCCAACTGGACGATTTGTAATCGGTGGTCCACAAGGTGATTGTGGTCTCACCGGTCGTAAAATTATCGTTGATACCTACGGCGGTGCAGCGCCCCATGGTGGCGGTGCATTCTCAGGCAAGGATCCTACTAAGGTAGATCGTTCAGCTGCGTATGCTGGTCGTTATGTTGCGAAGAACATTGTTGCAGCTGGTTTGGCTTCACGTTGCCAGATTCAGATTTCTTATGCGATTGGTATTGCTAAGCCTACTTCTGTGATGGTCACCACCTTCGGCACAGGCAAAATCAGTGATGAAAAAATTGCAGCCTTAGTGAGTGAGCATTTTGATTTGCGTCCTAAAGGCATCGTGCAAATGCTAGATTTGTTGCGTCCTATTTATCAAAAAACAGCAGCCTATGGCCACTTCGGTCGTGAAGAGCCAGAGTTCACCTGGGAGCGCACAGATAAAGCAGCGGCATTAAAAGCGGCTGCTGGTATTTAAACCGTTCTGATCTATAAATCGGACTAGCTTGCAGTGTTATGCAGCTAGTCCTTTTTTATTAACGATAATAATTTGCTAATAAATCAAAAATTTTTCTGTTAAATTTCAAATTTAAGAAGCTGTCAAGCAGAAAAGTTCTAAATTAGATTAAAATATAGCCCTGCCAAGGAGCGTTGCGACAGAGGTTCACTCTGCCAGGCTTGGCTGGTCATTTTGCAACTGCGCTCACGTTACTTTCTTTCACAGAAAAGGAGGGCGTGATGAGCGCCGTATTAAAACCCGTTAATTCTTCATTCACTGACTACGTCATTGCTGACATCAGCTTAGCTGATTGGGGCAATAAAGAAATCCGCATTGCAGAAACCGAAATGCCAGGTCTGATGGCAATTCGCGAAGAGTTCGCAAAAGCGCAACCATTAAAAGGCGCGCGTATTACTGGATCGTTGCATATGACGATACAAACCGCAGTGTTAATCCAAACACTGGAAGCACTAGGTGCGGAAATACGTTGGGCATCCTGCAATATCTATTCAACCCAAGACCACGCAGCAGCTGCGATTGCAGCAGCGGGTACACCTGTGTTTGCAGTTAAGGGTGAAAACTTGGATGAATACTGGGAATACACCCATCGCATTTTTGAATGGGCAGATGGCGGTTATACCAACATGATTTTGGATGATGGCGGCGATGCCACCATGTTGCTGCACTTAGGTACTCGTGCAGAAAAAGATTTAAGTGTCTTGAACAATCCAGATTCAGAAGAAGCAATTTGCCTCTTCAACTCTATTAAAGCAAAACTGAAAACCGATCCAACTTGGTATTCAACTCGTTTAGCGCATGTTAAAGGCGTAACGGAAGAAACCACGACAGGTGTGCATCGTTTATATCAAATGCACAAAGAAGGTAAGTTGGCTTTCCCAGCAATTAACGTCAATGACTCCGTCACCAAAGCTAAGTTCGATAACTTATATGGCTGCCGTGAATCCTTAGTCGATGGCATCAA
>JBEDCU010000004.1:0-18948 GCA_041176585.1 Pseudomonadota bacterium | reverse complement strand
ACTTGCATGAGTATGGACAGCATATTTTTCGATCTGACTAAACCGCCATAAAACAAAGCAAGTCCAGGGATAGACATCATGATGACCAATAAGGTAGCCACCATCATCCAAGCTGTATCACCTTTGTTAGCAACCGGTGCTGCAGCAGGTGCAGCGGCAGCGGCTGGCGCTGCTGCAGAAGCGACTGCTGGTGCTGCATCAGCAGGCGCTACTACTGCAGGCGCTGCAGCTGGAGCTGCAGCATCTTCAGCAGATGCAACATGAGAGAGGCCTAATGCAAATAACAATAGACCGGCGCTCATAAGGCTAGTAAAAGATTTTTTCATATTCATCCTCTTAGAGAGCTTCTTTGCCAGTTTCGCCAGTACGAATCCGCACAACTTGCTGCAGGTCATAGACGAAAATCTTACCGTCACCAATCTTGCCGGTACGGGCAGCGTTTTCTATTGCTTCGATTGCACGCTCAACAATGCCATCATCAACTGCTGCTTCGATTTTTGTCTTAGGCAGAAAGTCGACGACGTATTCAGCACCGCGATAGAGCTCTGTGTGTCCTTTTTGGCGACCAAACCCTTTAACCTCGGTGACGGTAATGCCTTGCACACCGATGGCTGAGAGGGCTTCGCGCACTTCGTCAAGCTTGAATGGCTTGATGATGGCTGTGATGAGTTTCATTGCGGCCTCGTGTTTAATTAAAATGTTTTGGTTACGGTGACTACGCCAGCTGTACCACCGAGGTAGCCTCTGCCACCAAAGTCATAAGTGGTTTTGTCAGCATCTGTTCCGACAACAGACACTGCAACGACTGCCAAACCAAAGTCTTTAGTGACACCAACTTTCCAATCTGAGTAATCAGCTGCGGAGAGATTTTTAACGACTTGCTTACCGTAATGCAGATTTAAGATATAGCCATCTTTGATTTCTTGATTAGCGCCCACATCAATGTAATTACTGCCATCAGTACCATTACCCCAACCGATGAAGTTTGTTAGTGATTGTGAATACTTTACATACACAGGGCCATATCCAACCTGACCATATGCCTCAGTGGTATTGGCACTTGAACCTGGATAAGCATTTGATGGGTAGTAGTAGCGAATCAAGCCTACGTCATATGAAACACCATTGATTTCACCACGCTTACCGCCGTAGAGATCTAACTCAACGGTTGCATCGCCACCTGAATCTTTGATCCATTCAACATTCGACGCCCATGTACCTACATACAAACCAGTTGGATTATTGGTGTAGTCAGCACCAGCAGAGATAGCAGGCTTCATACGAGTTTGCGAAATACCGCGAAAACGATAATCATTAGTCACGCCCACGTTGAATGAAACAGCGTGATCTGAAGCAGGTGCCGCGTCTGCTGCATAAGCAGCTTGACCAGCAAAAATGCCAGCGATTGCGCTCGCGATAATAATTTTTTTCATGAGAGTCCTTTGTATAAAGTTTGTAGAGACATGTTGCCCACTGATGTCGTGTGTGCTGATAACCACTAAGCAGAACCCATGCCAACCAATGAACTCTAATTGCCTTATCATTTCACCCAAGCAAAGTGCATTCGGTTTAAATCCAGCAATCAGAGCCCACTATTATTGCACCATGACAGCGCAATTGCGCCAAAATGGTGCGCTGTAACCTTACCCCAATCCCTATGAATAAAGCCAGCCTACTCAACGAACTTCAATCAAAAATCAGTCAATTAATGCAGCAATCGCCCGCTGCTGACTTAGAAAAGAACTTAAAAGCCCTGATGAGTCAGGGTTTTGCCAAGCTAGACCTGCTAACTCGTGAAGAATTTGATGTGCAAACCGAAGTTTTGGCCAGAACCCGCGCAAAACTAGAGCAATTAGAAGCTCGCGTGGCTGAATTAGAAGCGCAGAAAAAATCCTGATGACCCACTATTTTTAAAAACCGTTATGGGGCTGGCCGTTCTTAAAAGCCGAGGTTTAGCGGGTATGGAAGCGCCCGAGGTAACGGTCGAAGTACATTTAGCAAACGGGCTGCCCACATTTACGATAGTCGGATTGCCCGATACAGAAGTCCGAGAATCAAAAGATAGAGTTCGCGCTGCTCTCTTAAATACTGGCTTTGAATTTCCCGCACGGCGCATCACGGTTAATTTAGCGCCAGCTGATCTTCCTAAAGAATCAGGGCGATTCGATCTGGCGATTGCCTTAGGTATTTTGGTCGCTTCTGGCCAATTACATGCGCCTGATTTATCCCACTATGAATTTGCTGGCGAGCTTTCTTTGTCTGGCGAGCTACGTCCCATACGCGCAGCCTTAGCCATGACGTATGCCATGTATCGATCTGGCAGTAACAGCGGCTTAGCCCGTGCCTTTATCTTGCCAACTGCAAATGCGGCTGAAGCCGCGCTGATCTCTGAAGCAGTGATTTATCCTGCGCGCACTTTATTAGAGGTCTATACCCATTTAGCGGCAAGTCAGCCGGAAGCGAAGTTGGCGCGCTATAAAAATACCGTGTTGTTTACGCCCTGTTCAACATCAGATTTTTCAGAGGTAAAAGGGCAGGCTCAGGCAAAACGCGCTATGGAAACTGCAGCAGCAGGTGGGCACAGCGTGTTGATGGTGGGGCCACCCGGCACTGGTAAATCGATGTTGGCTACACGCTTGCCTGGCATTTTGCCCCCCATGGGTGAAGCAGAAGCCTTGGAATCGGCGGCTGTGCAATCGCTCACAGGCAGTTTTTCTCTGGCGCGTTGGCGCCAACGTCCATTTCGTTCACCCCATCACACAGCATCTGGTGTGGCCTTGGTAGGTGGCGGCAGTATTCCACGACCGGGTGAAATTTCTCTCGCCAATCACGGTGTACTGTTCTTAGATGAATTACCTGAGTTTGATAAGAAAGTTTTAGAAGTGTTGCGTGAGCCTTTGGAAACAGGGCGCATCACGATTTCGCGTGCAGCGCGTCAAGCGGAATTTCCCTGTCAATTTCAGTTAATCGCTGCGATGAATCCCTGTCCTTGCGGTTATCTCGGACACGCAACGCGCGCTTGTCGTTGCACACCTGATGGTATTGCGCGCTATCAGGGAAAAATATCTGGTCCTTTATTAGATCGCATAGATTTACAAATTCAAGTGGCTGCACTGACCGAGGAAGAATTGATGCGCTCAAACGAGGAAGAATCTTCTGCACAAATTGCCGAGCGTGTTGTTTTAGCCAGAGACAAACAATATCAACGTCAAGGCAAGGCGAATGCACAGTTAGAGGTGGCAGATATTACGCAATTTTGCCAGCCTACAAATGATGCAGAAAAATTATTGCGTGATGCGATACGTCGGTTAAATTGGTCTGCACGTGCTTATCATAGGGTCTTAAAAGTTGCCCGCACTATTGCTGATTTAGCACATGCTGATCAAATTGATGCCCAACATGTTGCTGTTGCAATTCAATATAGGCGCGCATTACCTCAACTTCATTAAGCTATTCCTGCCTAACTCTTACTGCCAGTATGCTCTGGTACTGATACCATCTCATCTATGCGCACTCCTCACCTACCCCTTAGTCGGATTTTTCTCAGTTTCTTTATTTTATTCACTTCTCTTGCTTGTAGTCCTCATTGGAACTGGCGCGAAGTAAAAAGTAATGACGCACCCTTTTCTGTTCTCTTACCTGATAAACCGGCAAGCCACTCACGCAACATCGTTTTAAATGAGATGGAAGTAACTATGTTGATGACTGCAGCCGAAGTAGATGGGGTTAATTTTGCGGTGGGTAGCATACAGTTACCAGACAAAACTAAAACCGAAGCTGTACTCAATGCTATGCAATTCGCCATGATTAAGAATATTCAAGGTCAAGTGCGCGAGAAAAAAATCATCAAGATGGAAGATGTCACTGCTACTCAAATCATTGCTCAAGGTCGTGCTGGTAATACAGCGCAACCTCTGTTGCTGGCAGCACGTTTTGTGAGTAAAGACCTGTGGGTGCATCAAGTGATTGCACTGGGGCCAGAAAAAAATTTCCCGCCTAATGCAATCGAGACTTTTCTCACTTCCTTTAAGTTGAATTAATACGACTATGACTATGCCTTATCTAGAGGGCAAAGTAGGGCATCGTGTCGTGCTAATTTTTGCAGCCGCGTATGTGCTTTCTTATGCCTTTCGCGCTATCAATGCAGTGATTGCACCTGCACTGATGGAAGATCTACAGTTAAGTAATGCCGATCTGGGCTTATTAACTTCGGCTTATTTTCTTGGCTTTGCAAGTATGCAGCTGCCTTTAGGAAGCTGGTTAGATAAATATGGCGCAAGGCGTACTGAATCTGCTCTACTTTTATTTGCAGCCGTAGGAGCTGCAATTTTTGCTATGAGTTCTACATTAACTGGACTGTGGATAGGACGCGCCATGATAGGTGTAGGCGTCTCTTCTTGTTTAATGGCACCACTAAAAGCATATCGAGTTTGGTACCCAGCTGAACGACAAAGCCAATTAGGTAGTTGGATGTTGGTGTTTGGTACCTGCGGTGCTCTCACCACCACTATGCCCGTTGCAGCCATTCTTCCCATCATTAGCTGGCGTGGTGTGTTTTGGATTATGTCGGGATTAATTTTGCTTGCCACTGCTTTATTATTTTTCAAACTAAAACCTATTGAAACTGAAATCAATGCAAGGCAGTTAGCGTCGCAACAGGATAATGCAACTAGTGATACTGCATCACTGGCCACTGGATATCGTGCAATTTTCGCTAGCCCGTATTTTCGTCGCATGGCATTGTTGGGCGCGATTCATCAGGGTGGTTTCATGGCTATGCAAACCTTATGGGCTGGTCCATGGATGGTGCGTGTATTAGGTTTATCGTTAGATCAAACCTCGCAGGTTTTATTTTTATTTAACTTCACTCTGTTACTTTCTTACTTAGTTTTATCCTGGTGGGCGCCGCGTTATATCTCATTCAATAACAAACCAGGCATACCCGTATTGCAAGCTGTTTCAATTGGATTAGCTGGCACGGTGATAGTGCAAGCGCTGATGGTGTTCTATGTAACAAGCTGGAGTTGGATACTATGGGTACCATTTGCGATACTCGTAACAGTTACCACCTTAGCGCAAATGCATGTCAGTCTTACTTTTCCTCCACAACAAGCCGGACGAGCCAATAGTGCATTCAATTTAACTTTATTTATCGGTGCTTTTTCGATTCAATGGGGTATAGGATTATTAATTGATCTCTTTATGCTGCAAGGCTGGTCACAATCAGATGCGATGCGCTTAAGCTGGGGTTTATATGTAGTCCTACAATTAGCTGTGCTGATTGTTTTTGTTAAGAGCCGCGCTGAATCAATTTCATCTTAAATCACACTTTCTTGCTATGCGCTCAAATCAACCTTAATTTTCAACCTTGATTTTTATTTTATAACTATGCTGATTACTTTTAAATCCAAAGCTGCTGCTGATGTACTCATGTATCAACAACACGCGGAACCCATATTACATTTATTAGGTAAACTCAGCGAAAGAGGTGTGATTGCAGCTGATGAAATGTCGGATGCCATACTAAAATTAGAAGCTGAGATCGCAATACAAAAAAGCGCGCATGTTACAAAACCTGATACCGAAGATGAACATGTTAACCATGATCAAGCTCTGCAATCAGTCGGTTTTTCAGTGCGGGCTTTTCCTTTGCTTGAAATGATGCGCGCTGCAAAACGCGACCAGTCACTTATCATGTGGGGAGTATGATGAACGCTATGAATGCTTCTACAATGATTGAATCAACTCTGCCTATTTCAAATGGCGGCAGCTTGCATGTGCGAGATTTTCAGCCCACTAAGCCTGGTCGTTCCGGCGTGATGATTATGCATGGACTGGGTGAGCATAGTGGACGCTATCTTCATGTTGCAGAATTTTTTTGCAAGCTAGGTTATGCAGTACGTATTTATGATCAACGTGGCCATGGTTTATCTTCTGGATCACGTGGTGATATTCCTGAGCCGGATACATTTATACATGATGCAGCCTTGGTGATGGAAGATTGGATTAACACAGGACTGTCTCTCACTGAAAAACCTTTGCTACTTGGTCACAGCATGGGTGGCTTATTTGCTGCGCATTTTGCAGTGACTAAGCGTATGCCTATTAGTGGATTAATTCTTTCATCACCAGCACTAGCATTACCACTGACAGGATCGCAAAAAGTATTATTAAAAACATTAAGTGCAATTGCGCCAGGACTACGTGTACCAAATGGTTTGAAGCGTCACTATCTTTCACATGATAGAAAAGTGGAAGAAGCGTATAGCGAAGACAAATTAGTGCACAACAAAATTACTTCTCGCTTATTAAATAATATGCTGTCATCGATAGAAGTCGTGCAAAGAGATGCCGATCAAATTGATATTCCAGTGTTATTAGTTTTTGCCGGACAAGATCACTTAGTTGATGCGCGTGGCAGTGACGAATTTTTCTCACACTTGACTGATAAAATTGGGACTAAGCATCGTTATGCTCAGCTCTATCATGAAATTTTCAATGAACTTCCTGCTGATGCAGATGCTGTTTTCGCTGATGTAAAACACTGGCTGATGCATAGTCTTACTTAATTCTTTAATTCTCTTTTGTCTCTACCTTCTAAATCTGCATCACTCTCCGAAGCTTTCTCTGGTGCTGCTAGTGCATTAGCACTAGTAGAAGCAGGTATGGCTTTGCCGCGCGCCTTAGCGCAAGTTTTTGAATCGCATCATGCCTCACCACAAACACGTGGTGCGATACAAGATTTAGCGTATCGCAGCATGCGTAATTGGGGCGCAGCGCAACAATGTCTTGCTGCTCTCATGCCGCAGCCACCACAACAAGCGCGATTAAAAACACTCTTGTGTTGTGCGCTGTCTTTACTTTCAGATGCCACACCCATTTACGCTACGCACACCATCGTTGATCAAGCTGTCACCGCTGCTAGTCAAGACCAAGAACTCGCTAAGGCAAAAGGTTTAGTCAATGCCGTGTTAAGACGTTTTTTAAGAGAACGCGATAAATTATTAACTGACTTAAGTCAGCATTTATCTTCGCATTGGAATTATCCAGATTGGTGGATTCATAAAATGCAGCGCGATTGGCCGCATGATTGGGAAAATATTCTCTCAGCAGGTAATCAGCCTCCACCTTTAACATTACGTGTTAACCGCCGAAAAATTACAACGGAAGCTTATCGCCAGTTGTTACAAGAACAGGCGATAGAAGCGACAATAGTCGGACCTTACGCGATACGACTACAACAAGCACTACCTGTTACGCGCATCCCTGGTTTTATGGATGGCTTGGTCTCGGTACAGGATGCAGCAGCTCAGCTTGCAGCGCCGCTATGTGATATTGCGGATGGCATGCATGTGTTAGATGCATGTGCTGCACCTGGTGGTAAAACAGGTCATCTCTTAGAAAGTGCAGATATTCAATTGCTCGCTTTGGATCATGATGCTAAGCGACTGCAACGCATACAAGACAATCTGACTCGCTTACAACTACAAGCACAACTGGTAACTGGCGATGCTAGTAATCAGCTCTGGTGGGATGGTCAATTTTTTGATCGCATACTCGCCGATGTACCTTGTACTGCATCTGGCATAGTGCGCCGTCATCCTGATATACGTTGGCTGCGCAGGCCTGAAGATAGTCGTCAACTTGCCCGTCTGTCGGCGCGAATTCTGGATAATTTATGGCAGATGCTCAAACCCGAGGGCAAATTATTATTTGTCACCTGCTCGCTCTGGCCGGAAGAATCTGCTCTACAAGCCCAGTCTTTCGAGCAAAAACACGGCGCTATCCGATTAACTGCGCCCGGTCAGATGCTGCCCATGGCATTAGCGGAGCGAGATCAGGATGGTTTGTTTTACGCGCTATTCCAAAAGCCGTCAGTTTGATACTATCAATCAACTTTTCCCTACGGGCTAGCTCCGTTTTTCTGTGTGATTCTGCGATTTTTTCTTAGTTTTTGTTTGCTACTGCCGCTCTCGCCGGCGCTGACTGCGCACGCGGCTGAAGGCATAGAAGTCATTCAGGCTAGCCTTGAGGCGACGGAAGAAGGTTATCGCCTTAAATCTGAATTTTCTTTCGAGCTCACACAAACGCTAGAGGATGCCTTAATACGTGGCGTGCCTTTGTATTTCACCACGCAAGTTGAAGTCTCTAGGCCACGTTGGTATTGGTTTGATGAAAAAGCAATTACTGCATCTCGATCCATACGTATTTCATATAACGTCTTAACCAAACAATATCGCGTCTCTACTGACGGTAGCTTGCATAGAAATTTTGTGAAATGGGAAGATGTGATGGCCTTATTACGCCGTCCTAGTCGTTGGTTGATCGCAGAAAATGGCGCCTTAAAACGCGGGGAAATGTATACCGTGGCATTACGCATGGCACTTGATACTAGCCAATTACCTAAACCTATACAAATTAGCATTATTAGTGGCGGTGACTGGCAACTCTCTTCTGAATGGTCACGATTTAGCTTCAAGGCAGAAGGCAAGTGACCCGTACAGTTCGTTATCTCATACTGGTCGCGGCAGCAGTAGTAAGTATCCTGCTTTTTCTCTTAGCCTCCGCATCTGAAAACACGTGGTTGTTTGATGAATACTATCCATGGATAGTTGGTGCAAATATCAGTGTTGCACTCACTTTATTTTCATTAGTTTGTTTTTTATTGTGGCGCTTATACGGTCGTTATCGTCGAGGCTTATTTGGCTCACGCTTAATGAGCAAATTAGTTTTAGTCTTTGCTTTAATCGGCATCTTACCTGGCAGTGTGATTTACTTAGTCTCGGTGCAGTTTGTTTCACGCTCAATTGAATCATGGTTTAACGTTAAAGTTGAATCTGCTTTGGAATCAGGTTTAAACCTAGGTCGCTCCGCACTCGACTCTTCTTTACAAGATCTCAAAGTTAAATCACGCACACTGGCTAGCGAGCTATCAGAAATGTCTGATGTCGACATCATGAATCAGTTTCCTAAGCTATTAGAAAATAGTTCGCTCAGTGAAGCCTTAGTTGTCACTAGTAATGGGAATTTAATTGCGAGTAGTGGCAATCTCACTAATTTATTACCTGATCTTCCTACTCCTTCTATGTTAGTGCGTGCACGCACTGCCGAGGGCTATGGCGCGATTGAAGGTGAAACAGATGCGAATGATAAAAATGCTGAACGCACGCCAGCTTTACGTTTGCGCGTTGTAATAGCAATTCGTGGTGATGGATCGCTACTCACACTACGTAGTCAAACACGCTATCTGCAAATCATACAACCTGTCTCTGCACAGCTTGCTGCTAATGCTGAAGCACTGCGTTCTGCCTATGGAGAATATCAAGAACGTGCGTTAGCGCGATCTGGCTTAAAACGATTTTATCTAGTGACCTTAACACTCACTTTACTCTTAACTATTTTTGCTGCGATGGCGAGTGCATTTTTTCTCGCCACTGATCTTGCTAAACCACTCTTACTATTAGCTGAAGGTACAAAAGCAGTTGCAGAAGGCGATCTTTCGCCTCGCCCTATTGTTGCTAGCTCTGATGAACTCGGTGTACTTACGCAGTCATTTAATTCTATGACGCGTCAACTCTCTGAAGCACAAGATGCCGTAGAACGAAATCGTTTAGCACTAGAGGATGCGAAAGCTTATTTAGAATCCGTATTGGCTAATATGTCAGCTGGTGTGATGGTGTTAGATAGCCAATTACGTTTAGTGACATTTAATGCTTCAGCCTGTCGAATCTTACAATGCGATTTAACGCCATTTTTAGAACAAGCATTTTCTGCTTTAACAGATTTATCTGCTTTTACTTCGACTATTATTCGCGCATTCTCTGAGCAGAATGCACAAACAGCTGCGCGTGATAAAGAAGTAGAAGATCAACACTGGCAACAACAAATTGATTTCTCTTTAAAAGAAACTTCAAATGAAGCAGTTGAACAAATTTCTTTGCTAGCACGTGGTTCGCGTTTACCTGTAGGTAGTGGTATCGGTCATGTGGTTGTGTTTGATGATATCTCTGACCTCATCTCTGGTCAGCGTCTGGTTGCTTGGTCAGAAGTAGCGCGACGTTTGGCACATGAAATTAAAAATCCTCTGACACCTATACAGCTCTCTGCAGAACGTTTGCAGATGAAGTTACACGCAAAACTGACTGGAGATGATGCTGCTTTATTAGAACGAGGCACCAACACCATCGTCAAACAAGTGACTGCCATGCAAGAAATGGTGGATAACTTCCGCGACTATGCAAAAACTCCTACTCCTGTTTTAGCCAGCTTAGATTTAAATGCCTTAATCAGTGAAATTCTTGAGCTCTACATGGGCGAGATCGAAACTAAGATCATAGAAGTTCAGCTTGCTCCTGCGCTACCGGCCATTTTGGGCGATGCCACTCAGCTGCGCCAAGTGATGCATAACCTAATTAAGAACGCACAAGATGCGATTGTTGAAGCAAATTCACCAGGACATAGTCCTAAAATCCAGCTTTTGACTGAAGCTATTCATTATCCAGAAGCGAATGGCGCTATGAAAACAGCGGTCAGGCTGTCGATTACAGATAATGGGCCTGGCTTTGACGCGAGATTAATCAGCCGAGCTTTTGAGCCCTATGTCACCTCAAAACCTAAAGGGACTGGGCTAGGACTACCCGTAGTGAAGAAGATTATTGAGGAACACGGTGGGCGAATTGAGCTCAAGAACAGAAAAGATGGCAGTGGCGCAATTATTTCGATTCTTTTATTAAGGCTGGCAAGTAATTAAATAATTGACATTAATTATTGCTAAAAATACAATTTGTCCATGGCTTAGTTCCTTGACGTTAAGAGGCTCGTAATGGCGAACATTCTAGTTGTTGATGATGAAATGGGAATCCGAGAATTACTCTCGGAAATTCTCGGCGATGAAGGTCATGTCGTCAGTACCGCTGAAGATGCAAATCAAGCGCGTGAACTCAGATTATCTGAATCACCGGATTTGGTTTTGCTCGATATCTGGATGCCCGATACCGATGGCGTAACGCTACTAAAGGAATGGCAAAGAGATGGGTTACTCACCATCCCCGTCATCATGATGTCAGGGCATGCAACCATAGACACAGCAGTGGAAGCAACGCGCATAGGCGCAATGAATTTTCTTGAAAAACCAATTTCATTGCAAAAATTATTAAAAACTGTGCAGCAGGGTTTATCTAAATCACCAGAGCTAGCACGCGGTGCTTTAGTCGGTTCTCAGAAATTAAATGGCAGTAAAGAACATGGACTCTTACCATCCGACTCACCTTTATCTGCTTATGATGGAAATAATTTTCCTCAACATTTGATTTCTTCTTCACCTTTTGCACCCGCAGGTAGTGAGTTCAGGGTTTCTTTTGAATTACCCTTACGTGAAGCACGTGATGCTTTTGAACGCGCTTACTTTGAACATCATTTATTACGTGAAGGTGGCAGCATGACACGGGTTGCAGAGCGTACTGGATTAGAGCGCACCCATCTTTATCGCAAACTCAAACAACTCGGTGTAGAACCTGTTAAGGGTAATAAAAAAATCGAATGACAAAAACGTACTTAGTTTATGGACGCAATAGCATCGCCAGAGAAAATGCAATCGCTGCTATGCTAGTACCAAATAGTCCAAGCGCGGTGATTATTGAAGGGATCGCCAACGGGACTAGTAAGCTAGAAGAAATTGATCAAACAACAAACTTAGCAATTCACCGTATCGCACCTGGTTGTCCTTGTTGTACTGGTAGTTTAACGATGCGAGTCACGCTCAACCGCTTGTTACGTAAGTCTCCAGAATATTTATATATCAGTCTTGCAAGCAATGAGCATCTGACTAACATTCGTGAGTTTTTACAAGCACCGCAATACAAAGATCTGTTAACCCTCCAAGAAGAGTGCAATTGCGACAACTCTGATTGAACGTTAGTATTTTTTTGAGATCCACTCTTGAAAATAGCATTAGTAATCCTATTTGAAGTTAGTTGAAGTAATCAACTTTGAGGTTAGTCTATGAATGTTATCTATAACAGTGAGCACTACAGTGTTGTTGAGTTTGGTGCGCAATCTAGTCCGAGTGCAATGGAGTTCGGTGGCTATGAAATCTTAGATAAACCTGCCCGCAAAGAAATTTTCATTGCGGGTCCTTTAGCTGAAGTATTCAGACAAAACGTAATGCAACTGATTGCTACCGAACCCAGTGAAGAAGAAATTGATGCCTTCTTAGGTAGTTATGATTCCTTAATGGCACAACCCTTTATCTTGCATTAACTCAGTGCTAGATCACTCTATCTCACCCTAGGACGTGAGTGCGCATGTCTGACACATCACCCCTAGGTAATTCTCGTGCTGTATTCAGCACCCAAACTGAAATTCATGCGCAACTCGATAAGCTACTACAAAGACATAGCTCGCATCCATTTAAAAAACCCTTCAGCTCCTATAATCAAACAGCTTATAACAGTGCCATACAAGCATGGAAGGCCGCAGGGTCTGCTCCCTTGATATTGGATTCTGGTTGCGGTGTAGGTCTCTCTACACGTCACCTCGCAAGTCTTAATCCTCTACATTTTGTTATTGGTGTTGATCAATCTGCAGACAGATTATCGCGCTTGCATCAATCCGTTCCGGATCTTAAAAATTTCATTACTGTGCGTGCTGACTTAGTCGATTTCTGGCGACTGTTACAGATGGATGGCATCACACTCGACTATCACTATGTGCTGTATCCCAATCCTTGGCCTAAAAAAGATCAGCTGCGCCGACGTTGGCATGGTCATGCAGTCTTTCCTAGTTTGATAGCACTCGGTGGCACCATAGAATGTCGTAGTAATTGGAAAATTTATGTTGATGAATTTGCCCATGCTTTAACGACCTTAGCTGGGCAAGCTACACAGTGTGAAAATTATTCTATTCATCCTTTTGTATTAACACCTTTCGAAGAAAAATATCACGCCTCAGGCCATGCTTTATGGCGCTGCCAGCTTAAGATTCCTAACTAAACTCTAGCTAGTTTCATGATAAGGTAAGCCTTATCTATAAAATTTTTCATATTAAAAATGTGTCAACTACTCGGCATGAATTGCAATGTCCCTACCGACATTGTATTTAGCTTTACAGGCTTTGCGACGCGCGGCGGTCTTACTGATGAGCATAAAGATGGTTGGGGCATAGCCTTTTTTGAAGGCGCAGGCGTACGTTTATTTGTAGACCATCAGTCTGCCATCGCTTCACCCGTTGCTGATTTGATTAAGCGATATCCGATCAAATCAAAGCATGTCATCGCGCATATTCGTAAAGCGACACAAGGCCATGTTGCTTTGGAAAATTGTCATCCATTCGTACGCGAGCTATGGGGACGTTATTGGGTGTTTGCACATAATGGCGATTTAAAAAACTTTTCGCCTACGCTGGATGGTTCATTTACACCAGTAGGCACAACTGATAGTGAACGTGCTTTTTGTTATTTACTTCAACAGCTACGCAAACAGTTTGGTGATATTGCACCACCATTGCATGTCTTACGATCAGCGATAACAACACTCACTACAGAGATCGCCAGTTATGGTATTTTTAATATGATGCTTTCGGATGGATCGGCGTTATTTGCACATTGCTCAACACGCTTACATTACATCGTGCGTCAACATCCTTTTAATCAAGCTCGACTTTCCGATGAAGATTTATCGGTAGATTTTTCTACTGTGACGACACCGAATGACAGAGTGGCTATTATCGTAACTGAGCCACTCACCACCAATGAAACTTGGCATGCCTTTAACAGCGGTGAGCTAAAGTTATTTGCTGAAGGCATGCCTGTTGATTAAAACTACTGGCCACACTTAATTCAAATTCGGAGCCAACCAACTTTTCATCAGGTCTTCCGAAATTTTTCTGCGCTTAACCATATCTTGTAATTGATCTTCACCGATTTTACCAACCGTGAAATATTTTGAATCAGGATGCGCAAAATAAAATCCTGATACCGATGCACCTGGGAACATGGCATAAGATTCAGTCAAACTCATACCTATATCTTCTGCTTCAAGTATGCGGAACATATCGGCTTTAACTGTATGCTCAGGGCAAGCTGGATAACCTGGTGCAGGGCGTATACCTTTATATTGTTCAGCAATCAAAGCCTCACTACTTAAAGCTTCATCACTTGCATAACCCCATAAGTCTTTACGTACACGCTCATGCAAATATTCTGCAAAGGCTTCTGCTAGTCTATCTGCTAAGGCTTTCAACATGATGGAGGAATAATCATCATGCGCATCTTCAAAACGTTTTTCGTGTTTTTCTATACCTAGACCTGTAGTCACTGCAAACATGCCTATGTAATCCGTAATACCAGAAGATTGTGGTGCAATGAAATCAGACAAGCATTGATTCGGACGTGCCACACCATCAATGATAGGTTTTTCTGTTTGCTGTCTTAAACCATAATAAGTGAACGCTACTTCAGTGCGCGTCTCATCGGTATAAATAACGATGTCATCATCATTAATGCTATTACAAGGCAATAGCGCCATGACACCATTTGCTGTTAACCAGCGTCCATCTATGATTTTTTTCAGTAATGCCTGACCTTCTTTATAGACATTACTGGCTGATTCGCCTACTACTGAATCAGTCAATATAGCGGGGAAAGGACCAGCTAAATCCCATGTCTGAAAGAACGGACCCCAATCAATATAATTCGCTAACAAGGCAAGATCGACATTACGAAAATGTCTGCGACCTATAAATTTTGGTTTGTGTGGTTTACCTGCACCATCAAAAGCAACCTGCATTTTATTTTTACGCGCTGCTGCTAAGGACAACATAGGTGCTACTTTTTTGCCTGCATGTTGTACACGTATGCGTTCGTAATCGGTACTAATCTCAGTTAAATAAGCATCGCGTGATTCTGGTGTGAGTAGCGATTGCGCGACCGAGACGGAACGAGAAGCATCGGCTACATAAATCACCGGCCCTTCATAGTTTGGTGCAATCTTCACAGCCGTGTGTGCACGACTAGTAGTCGCACCACCAATTAATAAAGGTGTTTTCAGTGCGCGGAAATGTGGATCACGTTGCATTTCTTTTGCAACATGCGCCATTTCTTCTAATGAAGGTGTGATCAAGCCAGAGAGACCAATAATATCTACTTGCTCTTCTTTAGCTTTCGCAAGAATTTCAGAACAAGGCACCATCACACCCATGTTCACCACTTCAAAATTATTACATTGCAAAACAACCGAAACAATATTCTTACCAATATCATGCACATCGCCTTTGACAGTAGCGATTAGAATTTTGCCTTTAGGCTTAGCAGCCTTACCGGTACGACGTTCTTCTTCGGCTTTTTCTTCTTCTATGTAAGGCACGAGATGCGCAACCGCTTGTTTCATCACGCGCGCTGATTTCACAACCTGCGGTAAAAACATTTTGCCTTGTGCGAATAAATCACCGACGATATTCATACCATCCATGAGTGGGCCTTCAATTACATGGATAGGACGACCACCACTTGCATCTACCGCTGCGCGTGCTTCTTCGGTATCTTCCACTATCCATTGTGTAATGCCATGTACCAAAGCATGCGCTAAACGTTTTTCTACAATCGCTTCACGCCACACTAAAGTTTGTTCTTCTTTTTTATCGCCGGCTTTTAATGTGGCAGCGAAATCAATCATGCGTTCCGTTGCATCATCGCGGCGGTTTAACACCACATCTTCAGCGCGTTCACGCAATTCAGAATCGAGGTCATCATAAACACCCACCATGCCGGCATTCACAATACCCATACTCATGCCAGCTTTAATGGCGTGATAAAGAAATACAGTGTGTATCGCTTCACGCGCAGGATCATTGCCACGGAATGAAAAGCTTACATTCGAGACACCGCCGCTGATTTTTGCATGCGGTAGATTCTCACGTATCCAACGCGTTGCCTCAATAAAATCAACTGCATAGTTGTTATGTTCTTCAATGCCGGTTGCGACCGCAAAAATATTTGGATCAAAAATAATATCTTCCGGAGCAAACCCGACTTTATCTATCAGCAAGTGATAAGCGCGCGCACAAATTTCTGTTTTACGCGCAAACGTATCGGCCTGACCTTTTTCATCAAAGGCCATCACAATGGCAGCTGCGCCATAACGTCTACATAAATTTGCTTGTCTAAGAAATTCTTCTTCGCCTTCTTTGAGCGAAATAGAATTCACAATCGCCTTACCTTGCACGCACTTCAAACCTGCCTCAATCACTGACCACTTTGATGAATCGATCATGATAGGTACACGAGCGATATCTGGTTCGGAAGCGATGAGATTCAAGAATCGCGTCATCGCTGCAACCGAATCCAACATGGCTTCATCCATGTTGATATCGATAACTTGCGCACCATTTTCAACTTGTTGACGAGCGACTGCTAAAGCTTCTTCGTATTGCTCATTCAAAATCATGCGCGCAAATGCTTTTGAACCTGTGACGTTGGTACGCTCGCCTACGTTAACGAATAAAGAATCTTCATCAATCGTAAATGGCTCTAAACCAGACAGACGCATTTGATGTAAATGCGTAGGTATTACGCGCGGAGCAATCGGATTTACTGTTTCTGCAATGGCTTTAATGTGATCAGGCGTGGTACCGCAACAGCCACCCGCAATATTCACGAAACCACTTTCAGCAAATTCTTTTAATAGCGAAGAAGTTACATCTGGTGTTTCATCAAATCCAGTGTCCGACATAGGATTCGGCAAACCTGCATTTGGATAAATACAAACATAGGTCTCCGATATTTTTGACAGCTCTTCAGCATAAGGGCGCATTAGCGTCGCACCTAATGCGCAATTTAAACCTATGGTTAATGGTTTTGCATGGCGCACTGAATTCCAAAAAGCAGTTACTGTTTGACCAGACAACACACGACCGGATGCATCGGTCACTGTGCCTGAAATCATGATGGGTAATTTTTGTCCGTGTTCTTCAAAAAACTGATCAATCGCAAACAAGGCGGCTTTACAGTTGAGTGTGTCAAACACGGTCTCAACTAGCAATACATCCGCACCGCCTTCTACTAAGGCGCGCGTTTGTTCTAAATAAGCTTTAACTAATTGATCGAAGGTGACATTGCGCGCACTAGGATCATTTACATCGGGAGAGATCGATGCTGTTTTAGGTGTAGGCCCTAAGGCGCCAGCGACGAAGCGTGGCTTGTCTTTCGTGCTGTATTTATTACACGCGGCGCGCGCGATTTTCGCGGCCTGCACATTCATCTCATAGGCCAGATGCGGCATATGATAATCATCTTGAGCAATCGTCGTCGCACCAAAGGTATTGGTCTCGATTAAATCTGCGCCTGCCGCTAAATACTGTTCATGGATTTCTTGGATCACATGCGGTTGGGTGAGCGTTAAGAGCTCGTTATTCCCTTTGACGAAAATTTCTTTACCTGGCACGGCAAAGTTTGCAAAACGCTCGCCGCGATAATCTTCTTCTGTCAGCTTATAACGCTGAATCATAGTGCCCATAGCACCATCAAGAATCAATATGCGCTGTGATAGTAAATCACGCAAAATCGTTTCAGTTGTAGATATAGCGTCGCGTTTCATGTGCTCAAAAAATTTAATCGCTGCAGAAAATAAAAAACCCGGCCTGCAAAGCAAAGCCGGGCATGCATGCCGCTTTAGCAGTATTTGTGTAGGACTTTCACCTCGGCGCCCGCAAGCTGGTTTTGACTTGAATAATCAAATCGGCGCTGTCGAATTATACGTTAATTCAAGAATGAATTTCGAAGCTCTGACCCGACTTCATAGGGAAACCCTTAACAAATTCAACAGCTGGCAGTCGTTTGCCTCCCGGCTTTTGTAATTCCTTCAACACTAAAGCCCCATGACCACAAGCGACTGTGACACCTTGTTCCGTGACGCTTAAAATTTGCCCAGGCTCACCCGTTAAATTTTCGCATTCAGCATGCCAAATTTTTAATGTGATTCCCGCTATTTCTGCGCTTGCTGCAGGAAAGGGATTGAATGCCCTGATCTTGCGTTCCAAAATAGTCGCTGGCGCTTGAAAATTCAATGCTGCCTCTTGCTTGGTAATTTTTGCTGCATAGGTCACGCCCATTTCAGGTTGAGGTGTGGCTGCTAACTTGCCTGTCTCGAGTGCGCGCATAGCGTCAACAATTAAACGACCACCCAAATTTGCTAGCCTGTCATGCAAATCACCCGTCGTGTCCTCTGCTTGTATGTCCACTGCTTCACTGAGTAACATAGCGCCTGTGTCTAAGCCCCGGTCCATTTGCATAATCGTGATGCCAGTTTGGGTATCACCTGCTTCTATCGCTCTATGTATAGGTGCAGCGCCTCGCCAACGTGGAAGCAAAGAGCCATGAATATTGATACAACCTAGACGCGGAATACTTAAAACAGATTGCGGCAATAACAATCCATATGCTGCAACCACCATCACATCATGCAGCGTGGCTTGTAATAAATCATGCGCTGCTGTTGCCTCTTCTGCATATTTTCCATCTAGGCGTAAGGATGTGGGTTGCGCAACGGGTATGTCATGTGTCAGTGCAAATTGTTTGACGGAAGAGGGATGCAATTGCATGCCACGTCCTGCAGGTCTATCTGGCTGAGTCAGCACCAAAGGAATTGCGTAACCTGCAGCATGCAATGCAGCTAATGCCGAAACCGCAAACTCCGGTGTACCTGCAAATATAATTTTCATTGCAAGATTATAGTGGCTTGCAGCTGGGCTTGATGGGCCTGATGGACTTTACTTACGCGGTGTGGAATGTTGTGCGGCTATCAATTTGCACTAATTAGTCACTTCGACCTTGTCTTTTTTAAGTTCGCGCTCTTCTTTTAAGAGTTTAGTTTTAATGCGATTACGTTTTAAGGGAGAGAGATATTCAACAAAGACCTTGCCTAACAGATGGTCCATTTCATGTTGTATACAGACTGC
>JBEDCU010000003.1:0-21862 GCA_041176585.1 Pseudomonadota bacterium | reverse complement strand
AATTCTAAACTTTTCAGTGGCGACTTAATGGCTGTGACATCGACACGTATCGTATGTTCTACATCAAACCATTCTTCCCAAGCTTGAGCGAGTGTTAAATCATAAATATGATTTTCATTTTGATATGAGGATTGCGCTAAGCGCAGCAAAATACGTGAGGCGATACGTGAATGTAAATTCAATCGCATGGCATCGGCAAAAGTGCCTGAGCAATGTACGCCACCTGGTACTTGATTATGTATTTTTAAGGTGGGATGCAGAGCTGCGATTTCATTCAGCTCTTCTGCGAGTGCTGCCTCTAAGCCACGAGGGCAGGGGCAAAAATAAGAATACGAGTGTTTCATATCGGGGAACCTTTTATCCGTTAATAACGATGTGGCACTACTACCAGCAGTAGTACCGAAAAAAACTGTACAAAAAAATTTATGGGTTGAGCGCGCGCTCTATAAAATCTAATCTATCTTGCCCCCAAAAATTTTCACCTTCTATGCGATACCAAGGCACACCAAACACTTGCGCTGCAATAGCTGCTTCGGTGTTTTCATTGAAAGCTGCTAATACAGCCTCTGAGGCTATAGCAGCGACTAGACTTGCGCCATCTAATTGCATTGCGTTTGCAATAGATTCTAAAGTCTGTACATCAGTAATATTTTTTTCTTCAGCCCATACTGCCCTACCTAAAGCACCAGCTAATTCCAGTGCTTGCTCTGTTCCATAGGCTTGTTGTGCAGCGATGATGAGTTTGGAGCCAGGATCGCCAGAGACCGGAAAAAATGCGGGATGCAGTACAAACGGTTTTTTAAGATAACTACTCCAACGTTGCAACTCAACTAAACGATAAGCCTGACGTTGTGGTGGGCGTTGTGCAACTGGCACGCCACCAGACAAACTAAAAATCTTTGCTACATCAAAAGGTTTGATGAGAACAGTGGCCTGAGTTTTTTTTATGATGCTAACAAAGCGGTCATGTCCTAGATAAGCATAAGGGGATTGTGGAGCAAGAAAATATTCTACTGTTTTAGTCATGACGAGTTATTTTTTATTAGAGTTAAAAGGGCTTCACAACCACTAAAATCACGACGATGAACATCCCAATCACGGGCACTTCATTAAACCATCGATACCAGATATGACTGCGTTGGTTGGCGCCTTGTTCAAATTGTTTGAGCATACGACCGCACACATGATGATAGCCGAGTAATAAAACTACCAACGCTAGTTTTAGATTCATCCAGCCGCTTGCCATGCCTATGCCATAAACTAACCATAACCACAGACCTAATGCTAAAGCCGGAACAGCAAGTATCGTCATAAAGCGATAGAGCTTTCTTGCCATGAGTAAGAGTCTGGCAGTCGCTACCTCATTGGTCTCCATCGCTAAATTCACAAAGATGCGCGGTAAATAAAATAAACCGGCAAACCATGAAGCGATAAATACAATATGCAAAGCTTTAATCCACAGCATGTTGTTATCCTAAATACAATGACTGACTTTAACTCTAGACTCTGACTTCGCCATGACCTAGCACGACGTATTTCAACGAAGTTAAGCCTTCTAAACCTACTGGTCCGCGTGCATGTAATTTATCATTCGAGATGCCTATCTCTGCACCTAGTCCATATTCAAAGCCATCGGCAAAGCGGGTGGAAGCATTCACCATCACTGAAGCAGAATCTACTTCACGTAAGAATTGCATAGCACGGCTGTAGTCTTCAGTGATGATGCTATCTGTATGTTGCGATGAATACGTATTAATGTGATCTATCGCTTCATCTACATTAGCGACTATCTTCACAGCGAGAATGGCATCCAGATATTCTGTGCGCCAGTCATCTTCTGTTGCGGATTGTAGATGCGGATAGTTAGCCAGAATTTTTTTAGATTCAGCATCACAGCGCAGCTCGACTTCTTTATCGGCATACAGTTTTGCTAGCTCAGGTAGCACTTCAGCTGCAACAGCACGCGCGACTAATAAAGTTTCCATCGTATTGCATGTGCCATAGCGATGGCATTTTGCATTAAATGCAATCGGCAGGGCTTTACTCAAATCTGCTTTGTCATCAATATAAACATGACAAATACCATCTAAGTGTTTAATCATAGGCACGGTAGATTCTTCTATCAGTCGTGCGATCAATCCTTTACCGCCACGTGGCACGATGACATCGATGTATTGTGGCATGGTGATCATGGCACCGACAGCAGCACGATCAGTGGTTTCTACAATTTGAACAGCATCAGCTGGCAGTCCTGCACCTGCTAAACCTTCTTTAACAAGTTTTGCGAGTGCTTGATTACAGTGTATGGCTTCAGAGCCGCCACGCAATATGGTGGCGTTACCGCTCTTAATGCAGAGACCTGCTGCATCCACTGTGACATTCGGACGTGCTTCATAAATAATGCCAATCACACCTAATGGCACACGCATTTGTCCTACTTGTATGCCAGTAGGTCTGAATTTCATGTCACTGATTTCACCAATGGGATCAGGTAGTGCAGCGATTTGCTCTAAGCCTTCTGCCATAGTTGCAATCGCTTGCTCAGACAAAGTTAATCTATCTAACATGGCTTCTGCTAAGCCCGCAGCACGTGCTGCTTGCAAATCTTGTTGATTGGCTGCTGACAGTAAAGCTGCATCGCGACGTATCGCTTGCGCAATCAACGCGAGCGCTCTATTTTTAGAGGCAGTATCTGCTTTGGCCATAATGCGAGACGCTTTACGCGCTGCCTGACCAATATTATTCATGGTGGTCTGAATATCCATATCTTTTCTCTTTTAACTTACTTGGATAAGTACTGCTGTTTCAAGTAGGACTAGTTTAGTGCCGTGCAATTTTTAAACCTAATTGTAGTAATGCATCCCATGCATCACCCGCAAAACGTTTTGTTCTTAAACCTTTAATCATGCGATCGATTTGACCTGCATCGGCTAAAGCATTTTGTAAAATGCGTGCTGATAAACGAGATAAAGCGGGACCAACTAAACGTTCACGCGGTCCCCAGATCCGATACTCTTTTAATAGCATAGCAAGCGGACGACCTTCGTCTGTGCCCAACTTTAATTTCAACAAAATACGAACTTCTTCTGCCATCGCCCATAAAATCAAAGGCAGAGCTTCACCTTCACCTTTAAGTCCATTTAGCATACGGGTGAGTCGGGCTACATCACCAGCTAACATAGCTTCAGATAATTTAAAGACATCATAGCGTGCGACATTTAAGACGGCATCTTGAATTTGTTCAGCGCTAAGACGTCCTTCGGGATAGAGTAGGCCTAGTTTACGAATTTCTTGATGCGCTGCTAATAAATTACCTTCTACGCGCTCCACCATAAAATCTAATACTATTTTTTCTGCACTTTGTCCTTGTGCAGTGAGTCGCTGACCTATCCAGTTTGCCAACTGTGCACGCTCAACTAAAGGGATGTCGATAAAGACTGCTGATTGTTGTAAGGCCGTTGCCCATACAGTTTTTTGCGTCGCCCAATCTAACTTAGGCAGAGAAATTAAAGTGAGCGTATCTTGTGCTTCAGGCTGGCTAGCAGAGAGTGCAGCAAACTGTTGCAGAGCTTGTCCACCTTCTTTGCCAGGTTTGCCAGTAGGTAGTCGTAGTTCTATTAACTTACGATCACCAAACAAAGACATAGATTGGCTGACAGCTAATAAGCTACTCCAATCAAAATAACGATCGGCGACTAATACTTCACGTTCTGAAAACCCCTGCGACCTTGCATGCGCGCGTATTTTATCTGCAGCCTCTAATGCTAATAAATGTTCATCGCTAGTAATCACATACAAAGGTGCAAGTGATTTTGCAAGATGAGCCTCTAAAGCTTCTGCGCGCAATTGCATGAATTTATTTTTCTGAGCTAATGCGAGTTAAGCGACGAATAATTTGACTCACTGCATCGCCACGTAAATCAGCAAAAATCATTCTCTCTTCTGTTTCTTTAGCGAGGGCTTGCGATTCACTAAAGGCCATAGAACTTTGCAATGCTAATTCAGTCGAAGGGACTAATATTTTTCCTGCACTATCTTTAGCACTAAAATTTAATCGATACAGCAAACTAAATTCACGCACCTGGCCTTGTGCATTTAAGGTCAGTACTTTCTTTTCTTCGATAGCGCTAGAGATAAATAAGCTGACATCGGCAGTCTTAGGATCGGTGACTAGCGTTAATCCATTTTGTGTCTTAAGTGCTGCACGCAATTCACGTTCTAGTGGTGTTCGTGCCGGCGTTTCTAGATACAGAGATTGAAAAGACAGTTTGGAATCTGCGCGTGTGCCGCGAAATTGAAATCCACATGCTGCTAAAGAGGTAAGCAGCAATAAAGATACTAGGGCGCGACGACGTGTATTCATGACTAAACCTTATGCAACGATGTTAACTAATTTGCCGGGTACGACTATGATTTTTTTCGGTGTGTCGGTAACGAATTTTTTGACATGTTCATTCGCTAACGCTAAGGCTTCTATGCTTGCTTTATCTGCATCTTTGGCCACGATGATGCTACCTCTGAGTTTGCCATTGACTTGTATCATGAGTTCAATTTCAGATTGTTCTAGTGCGCTTGCATCAACGCTAGGCCAAGGCGCATCTAAGATGTCGCCTAACTCTTTTGCTAAACCTAAGGCTTCCCAAATTGCATGTGTGATATGTGGTGAAACCGGATACAGTACACGCAGAAAAATAGAGAGGCATTCACGCAGTGCAGATTTGTCTGCAGGTATGTTCTCTAGTTTTGCTGCTTCTAAGAGGTTAAGCATTTTCATGCAAGCTGAGACAACGGTGTTGTATTGCACGCGTTTATAGTCATGATCGGCTTGTTGCAAAATCTTATGTATGTCACGACGCAGATTGCTCGCTTGTGTAGATAAGTTGCCACTCGCTTTGCTAATAGTAGCGTCTTGTATAAAGTTGGCTTGTGCATGCGCATAGGTCCACACACGACGCAGGAAACGATGTGCACCTTCTACGCCAGTGCCTGACCATTCCAAAGTTTGTTCTGGTGGTGAAGCAAACATGGTGAATAGACGTGCTGTGTCAGCGCCGTATTGATCGATCTGCGCTTGTGGATCTATGCCATTGTTTTTGGACTTAGACATTTTTTCTGTACCGCCTATGGATACAGCTTGTCCATCACTAATCAAGGTAGCAGAAACAGGTCGACCTTTATCATCCAGATTTAATGCAACATCATCTGGATTAAACCAAGTTTTTTTGCCAGAGCTATCTTCGCGATAATAGGTTTCATTAAGCACCATGCCTTGTGTGAGCAAATTCACAAAAGGCTCATCAAACTTAATCAAACCAAAATCACGCATCACCTTAGTCCAGAAGCGCGCATAGAGTAAATGCAAGACAGCATGTTCAATACCACCTATGTATTGATCCATAGGCATCCAGTAATCATTGCGTTCATCCACCATCGCGCTATTACTACCAGGCGAGCAGTAACGCATGTAATACCAAGATGAATCTACAAAGGTATCCATGGTGTCAGTTTCACGCCTAGCAGGCTTGCCGCAAGTTGGACAATCGACTGTCAGAAAAGCTGTGTGCTTGTTGAGTGGATTACCACTACCATCAGGCACACAATCTTCGGGTAAGACCACTGGCAAATCTTTTTCTGGAACAGGCACATCACCACAACTTGCGCAGTGAATAATAGGAATTGGTGTGCCCCAATAACGTTGACGTGAAATACCCCAGTCACGCAAACGATAGGTGATTTTTTTCTCACCTAAGGTGTGTGCTGCTAAATCATTTGCAACTGCATCGATGGCTTGTTGATAATGCAGTCCATTATATTTTTCTGAGTTGATGCAGACACCATGCTCTTTGTCTGCATACCATTCTTGCCAAGCATCGGTGCTAAAAGTTTTGTTTTCAACTTGAATCACAGGTTGAATAGCTAAAGAATATTTTTTTGCAAAAGCAAAATCACGTTCATCATGTGCTGGTACGCCCATCACAGCGCCATCACCATATGTGATCAACACGTAATTTCCTACCCAAACTTCAATTTCTTTGCCAGTCAGTGGATGCGTGACAAACAAACCGGTAGGCGTACCTTTCTTTTCCATCGTCGCTATATCAGCTTCGATCACACTACCTTGTTTGCATTCAGCGATGAAAGCAGCCAGTGCAGGATTGTTTTGTGCTGCATGGGTTGCTAAGGCATGCTCGGGTGCGACTGCACAAAACGTCACACCCATGATGGTGTCCGCACGCGTAGTGAATACCCACAGCTTGCCTTCATTAATCAGTTGATTGTGACTATCGTGTATTTTGTGAGGGAAGGCAAAACGCACACCGGTAGATTTACCTATCCAGTTCGATTGCATAATGCGAACACGCTCTGGCCAGCCTGGTAATTTATTTTCTACATGGTCGATTAATTCTTCAGCGTAGTCAGTGATGCGCGCGTAATACATAGGGATTTCGCGCTTTTCAATCACTGCACCTGAACGCCATCCACGTCCATCGATGACTTGTTCATTCGCAAGCACGGTTTGATCGATAGGATCCCAATTCACTGTGCCAGTTTTTTTATAAATGATGCCGCGTTCCAGCATCTTTAAAAACATCCACTGATTCCATTTGTAATACTCAGGACGGCAGGCCGTCATTTCACGCGACCAGTCTATGGCTAAACCCATAGACTGCATCTGCTTTTTCATAGTCTCGATATTCGAGTAAGTCCATTGCGCAGGTGGTACACCATTTGCCATCGCTGCATTTTCAGCCGGCATACCAAAGGCATCCCAGCCCATAGGCATTAAGACGTTATAACCATTCATACGCAGATGGCGTGCCATCACATCATTAATGGTGTAGTTACGCACATGTCCCATATGCAGTTTGCCGGATGGATAAGGCAACATGGAGCACGCATAGAATTTTTTCTTTTCGCGACCTTGTGCGTCTTTTGCACCTTCCTTAACGGTATAGGCGTCGATAGCGCGCCAGTGTGCTTGTGCCTGTTGTTCGACTTCGGTCGGGCTGTATTTTTCTTGCATGGGAGGTGGAGCGCAGAGTAAGTTTAGAACCCCCGATTATACCGGCTTGGCACTCTGAAATGGCTGGATCTGATGGACTTGCAAGGCGATAGTACGTGCTTATTTACTAAGCAGTGTGGGGGTGGCAGTTAGGTGATGCAAGCTTATAAACTAATCTTGCAACTGTAGGCAGTTCTTGCCTGTAGTGAGGTGTTCAACTAATTTGGTTTGGTGACGAAAGCTATTTTCGAAATGCCATTATTTTGCGCACCTGCCATGACTTTAGCGATCACTTCATAGCGAGTCGATTTATCAGCACGCAAATGCAGTTCGGGTGTGGGTGTTTTTTGCGCTGCGATTACAAAACGATTCATTAGCTCTTGATCATTAATCTCAGCATTATTCCAAAACAGCCTGCCTTCAGCATTAATAGCAAGAGTAATCGTCTCTGGTTTTTCTGGCGCAGCAGTTGATTGCGCATTCGGTAAATCCAACTTCACTGCATGCGTGAACAGCGGTGCTGTGATGATGAAAATGACGAGTAACACCAACATCACATCCACCATGGGAGTGACATTGATTTCAGCCATAGGAGCCTGATTATTATTTTCGTTGAATCCGCCGAATGCCATGATGAGTTTCCAATAATTAGCTGGATTTACGGTTAGTGCTAACCCGTGCACCGGTTGTTAAATGCGCATGTAAGTCATGGGCAAAGGCATCGAGTTCAGCGAGGGTAATGCGATTGACACGGGTAAAAGCGTTATAACCCAGTACAGCAGGAATCGCGACCACTAAACCGATCGCAGTCATGATTAATGCTTCGCCCACAGGTCCAGCAACTTTATCGATTTGTATCGTCCCTGCTGACGAAACAGCTACCAGAGCATGATAAATCCCCCACACGGTGCCGAATAAACCAATAAAAGGCGCAGTAGATCCAACCGAAGCCAATAGCGTTAAGCCATTTTCCAAGCGTGATGAAACGCGGTTAATTTGCTGACGCAATGTACGTGTGATGAGTTCACCCGGATCAATGGCAGCATTCAAAGAGCCTGCTTTTACATTTACGGCTTCCACTGCATGCGAAGCTAGGGGAGAGTAAATCTGTTCTGTATCGGCATGGGACAGAGCAGCAATCGCATCCGGCATGCTAGGCGCATCCCAAAAATGTTCTACTGCGGCGGCGCTGCTGCGAATGCGCCATGAAGCCCAGGCTTTAGAGATGATGTAATACCAACTAATGACAGACATCAGTAGCAGTATGTAAGCCACAGAATGGGAGATAGCATCGCCTTGTGCCCAGTAATGCGCAAAGCCTAAATTGTTATTCACAGTGTCGTTCATGCTGGTTCGCTTAATTAGAAGAACTTTGGAGTTTAAAGGGAATAGGGACTTGATACCACTCATCAGTCGCTTTGCCATCAATTTTGGCAGGATTAAAGCGCCATGTTTTTACAGCATCGATTGCAGCTTGATCGAGTCGGGGATAACTACTAGATGATTTTACTTCTACTTCTCCTGCACTGCCGTCAGCTTTGACCAGTACTCGCAATACCACTGTCCCTTGCTCGCCTAGTCGCTTAGACATATTCGGATAAATGGGCTTTTGATTACTCGCGCTGTAACTCGCAGGAATAGAAACATCTGTTCTACTCGGCGCTGTCACTGGGGCAGGAGCAGGAGGCGCTTCAACACGGGTAGGCGCAGGAGGCGCTTCAACACGGGTAGGCGCAGGTGGAGTAGGTGCAGTCGGTGCTGAAACCGGTGCAACAGGAGCAGCTTGCGCCACCTCAGTTGGAGTAGTAACTTTACTAGGTAAAGGCTGGGGCTGTGGTGTTGGAGCTGGCGCAGCTACTGGTTGTGGGCGGGGTGGTACTGGAATCGGTTTTGCTACTGGTTGTTCTATCGTTTTAGGCGTGGGTTGTGATTGCATCAATTCCACTAACACCGGTGGTGCATCAGGGGGTGTGATGGTGTGTTCCATTAAACCGAGCATGAACAGGCAAGCCAGTATTACATGAAGTAATACGGTGGCTGAGATAGAAGCACCTGAACGCAATGAAATCATGATGGAGATAAAACCTTAAGCTAAGGCAGCAAGATGGTTTAACGCAGACCGAGTACGTCTTGCATGTCGAACAAACCTGAGGTTTTACTTTGCAAAAAACGTGCAGCACGTAAGCTGCCATGCGCGTAAGTGACGCGGCTAGAAGATTTATGTGTGATTTCTATACGCTCGCCTATGCCTGCAAATAAGACGGTATGGTCACCCACAATATCGCCACCACGAATCGTGGCAAAACCAATAGAAGAAGGATCGCGTTCACCTGTCACACCTACTCTTGCAAAGACACCGTCTTTTTTCAAATCGCGTCCGAGCGCATCAGCAATTACTTCACCCATCTTTAATGCAGTGCCTGAAGGCGCATCGACTTTATGTCTATGATGAGCTTCTATGATTTCTATGTCATAGCCATGCGAAAAACTTTTTGCTGCCAGTTCCAATAATTTCATCGTGACGTTGACACCTACGCTCATATTGGGAGCAAACACAATCGCAGTTTTTTTTGCAGCAGCTTCAATAGCGGCTTTGCCTGCATCATCAAAACCAGTGGTGCCGATAATCATTTTAATGCCATGCTCTGCGCAATAAGCGAGATGATGCAAAGTGCCTTCAGGACGCGTGAAGTCGATCAGAAATTGTGACTGCGCTAAGCCTTTGTTTAAATCGGATTCGATTAAGACACCACCAGGCTGTCCCAGAAATGCAGCAGCGTCAGTGCCCACACTGGGCGATATAGCTACATCGAGTGCACCAGTAAGAGTAGTTTCTGGATCATGGACTATGGCTTCAATCAGCATACGTCCCATACGGCCGGAAGCACCGGCTACCGCAATTTTCATCGCATTCATCGCTGACTTAATAGAGGAGATTTATTTTTTTTTCGGAGCAGCGATACGCATCAGATAGTCTTTTTCAGTAGGTAAGTCACCACCTTCAAATTTCGCGACTTTGTCATTTTCAAAAAACACTACGACACGACTTGCTGTGAGTTGACCATCACCGTTTTTTAAACGGAATGGATAATCCCATCTATTTTGATGAAAATTATCGATTAAGAGTGGTGTGCCAAGCAGAAAACGCACTTGATCTTTAGTCATGCCGTTCTTTAATTGCGCCACCATTTCTTGGGTAATGAAATTTCCCTGCTGAACGTCAGGTCGGTAAATTGGAACGAAACCAAACAGTTTTTCATTCTTGACCACTTGCACCACGCCACTAGCAGGGCTAACTTTTTCGGTGTTCGCACTCTCTTTAGCAAAGGGATTGCGCAGGGCGCAGGCATTTAAGGCGACGCTAGCGATAAGAGCGAGCAAAATCGTAGAACGACGCGAAATAAGTGAAAGTTGAATGGATTGCATGAGCAAGGCGACCTGAAGAGGAATTGAGCGCAGTGGCTAAACGCTATATGATAAGACAGATCTTATTCTACTGAGCAAAATCATGTCTCTCAATCCTGCAGAATTAAAAGCCAGCGGCCTTAAAGCAACCTTACCAAGACTGAAAATTCTGGAAATTTTCCAGGGAAGTAGCGTACGTCATCTATCGGCGGAAGATGTGTACAAAATGCTATTAACCGAAAATCTCGATGTTGGATTAGCAACTGTTTACAGAGTGCTAACACAATTTGAGCAAGCTGGACTACTTAGCCGCAATCATTTTGAAACTGGTAAAGCGGTATTTGAGCTCAACCAAGGCACCCATCATGATCATCTAGTGTGTTTGGATTGTGGTCGAGTAGAAGAGTTTTTTGATGAAGAAATTGAAAAACGTCAGCATCAAATTGCGAAAGATCATGGATTTAATTTAGCCGAACATGCTTTGGCGCTGTATGGTTCTTGTACAAAAACAGCTTGCCCACATCGTGAAAGCTAATACGCTTTCCAAATTTTTTTAAGTATGGGATAGCGCGTTAGAGAGCAATCTTGCAGTGATATCCACAATTGGAATCACTCTTTCATACGCCATACGAGTCGGACCAATCACACCTAATGTGCCTACGATTTTGCCGTTGACTTCATACGGTGCAGTCACCACACTCATTTCTTCTACTGGCAAGAGCTGTGATTCGCCACCAATAAAAATCTGCACACCAGTGGCTTTGTTAGAGATATCTAATAGAGCGGCAAGACCGGATTTTTGTTCAAAGACATCGAATAATTTTCTCAGTGAAGTCATATTGGCAGATAAATCCGAGACTGCGAGTAAATTACGTTCACCGGAAATCACCACTTCATCGCTATGCTCAGTCATTGCATCACTGCCTGCTTCCACTGCGGCTTGCATGAGAGTAGTCATGCAATCGCGTAGTTGACGCAATTCTTCTTGTACTTTCATTCTGACTTCTTGAAAAGAGCGACCAGCATAATGTTGATTGATGTAGTTGGCAGCTTGTGTCAATTGACTCGGTGTGTAGTCAGTGTCGGTTAGTAGTAAACGATTTTGTACTTCACCATTCGGTGCAACAATCACTAATAAAATACGTTTTTCAGAGAGACGTAGAAACTCAATTTGTTGAAAAGCAGATTCACGTTTCGGTGCTAACACTACGCCTGCAAATTGCGACAGCGAAGATAGTACTTGCGCAGCATTTGAAATGATTTTTTGACTAGAAGCCGAGCCATGATGCTGTAGTCGTGATTCAACAGAGGCTTGATCAATTGATTCAACGGTCAATAAGGTATCAACAAATATGCGATAGCCACGTGGAGTAGGCACTCGACCAGCAGAAGTATGGGGACTGGAGACAAAACCCATTTCTTCTAGATCCGACATGATGTTACGGATCGTTGCGGGAGAGAGATCTAAACCAGAAATTTTCGAAAGCGCACGTGATCCCACAGGCTGACCGTCAGCGATGTAACGTTCCACCAGGGCTTTGAGTAAAGTTTGTGCGCGTATATCGAGTTGCATACTGTGTATTCTAACGAGCGACGTCACTTAGCGCCAGTCGCATCATGAATACTTGCTTAAGTTGTTAGCCAGCCTACTAAATCATGCAAGTTAGTGAACGTTACATCGGGTTGTATATGTCCGAGTTCTGAGGGTGCTTGTTGGTTTTGTCGATTTAGCCAAATGCCTGTTAGTCCCGCTTTTTGTGCGCCTTCTACATCTAAACGTAAATCATCACCCACATAGGCAACTTGTTTGGGTGGTAGCTTGAGTGCCTCACAGGCTAATTGAAAAACATGCGGGTCGGGCTTGGCTTTGCCTATTTGATGGGCAGCTAGCGAAATCTCGAAATGATGCGCCAGACCGATGGCCTCTAAATCTGCTGCGCCATTGGTTAATGATCCCAGTTTGACCAGCTTAGCCAAGCGCGGTAAACAGTGTGCGACGTCATCAAAGATTTGAACTTGATTTCTAGCCTGATTAAAAACTTGTATGGCCGTTGTGACTAAGGCGGGATCTTCGCCGTAACGTAAAAAGGTATCTAACAAGGCTTGATAGCGGAGTGCTTGTAAATCGATTGCCAGTTCTGGACGTGCTTGCATGAGTTGTGTGCGCTGCTGTCGCATCATATCAATGGAATAACTAGCTGCGACGCGTGGTGCATGTGCTGCTATCCACGTAAATAAAACTTGTTCGGCTTGGACAATCACGGGCGTAATCGGCCATAAGGTGTCGTCTAAATCAAATAATAGAGCGCGTATGCTGTGCTGATGGTTGGACTTCATGTCTGTGGCGGAATCTCAAAAATATTTTTCCAATTATGTTCTAATCGTGCCCATGTCACACACCAAAGCCACTAGTCACTTTCAAACCGTCGCCATCATAGGCAAGCACGGTGCTTCCGGTATTCATGAAACTTTGCTAGAGCTGGCGGACTTTCTGCAATCTATAGGACGTACCGTCATTGTTGAATCAGATACTGCGAAAGAACTCAAAGATAAGCGTTTAACCAGCTTTGATTTAGAGGAAATCTGTAGGCGTGCTGATTTGGCTATTGTGGTGGGGGGCGACGGCACCATGCTAGGCATTGCGCGTCAGCTGGCTTCATTCGAGGTGCCGTTAATTGGCGTAAATCTTGGTCGTTTAGGTTTTATGACCGACATACCTAAAGAACGCATGCTGCCTTTGCTACAAGATATTTTTGAAGGACAGTTGGCATCCGAAAAACGTAGTCTGTTAGAAGGCGTGATTTTGCGCGGCGAGCAGACTATTTTTAAGGGGCTCGCATTTAATGACATCGTGGTATCGCGCACTGCAGCTGCGGGCATGGTGGAGTTGCGGGTCGAAGTAGATGGACATTTCATGTACAACCAACGTTCTGATGGCCTGATACTGTCTACGCCGACTGGTTCAACCGCTTATGCGCTCTCAGCGGGTGGGCCGATTTTGCATCCTGAACTTGATGGCATTGTGTTGGTACCGATTGCGCCGCATTCTTTATCGAATCGACCTATCGTCTTGTCTGGTAGCTGCGAGATTGTGATTCGGTTAGCGAGTGGCTATGAAGGTAGTGTAAATTTTGACATGCAATCTATTACTAATTTACAGCAACATGACAAAGTAATTGTGCGTCGATCAGAGCACGCCATTACTTTTCTTCATCCAGTCGGATGGAGTTACTACGATACCCTGCGCGAAAAACTGCATTGGAACGAATACCCATCTGTGCTTGGTCAGTTAAAATAGCTGGTATTCCCTGCATTGCACAGGCCGCCTGCGGAGTCTGCCGGCAACGGACCTGCAACTTGCTTAAATCCATATAAATTTTTCCGTCCTCATGCTAAGAACCTTAGTCATTCGAGATTTTGTCATTGTTGATGCGATCGAACTAGAGTTGTCCTCTGGTTTTTCCGTGTTTACGGGAGAAACTGGCGCGGGAAAATCTATATTGATCGATGCCTTAACCTTAGCTTTAGGTGGACGAGCGGATGGTAGCGTGGTGCGTGAAGGTGCACTTAAGGCAGACATCAGTGCTGAATTTGATTTGCAAGTAGGTTCAAGTATTTACGCTTGGTTAGAAGAACAAGCATTCAACACCGAAGATCAAATGGTGATGTTGCGTCGTGTAGTCGATGCGGGTGGTCGCTCTAAAGCTTTTATTAATGGTGGTGCAGCCACCATTACACAATTGCGCGATTTAGGTGAATTACTAGTTGATATACACGGACAACATGCACATCAGTCTTTACTAAAAACTGATGCACAACGACTTTTACTAGATACGCAAGCAGGGCTGTTAGAACAAGTCAGTGCAGTCGCACTAGCATTTAAAAACTGGCGTGCAGTGAAACGACGTCGTGAAGAATTTGAACAAAACGCAAAAAATGTATTACTAGAGCGCGAACGTTTGGAATGGCAGGTGGGTGAGTTAGAAAAACTTGCTCCTAAAGCTGGTGAATGGACTTTAATTAGTAATGAGCACAGTCGTTTGTCGCATGCTGCAAGTTTGATAGAAGGTGCGCAACATGCTTTAGATGCGCTATCAGAAGGTGAATCCTCGCCTATGTTGTCGCAGGTGGTAGCGATAGAACAAAAGTTAGGTAAGTTGCTGGACATTGATGAAAACTTAAAGCCAGTATTAGAAGCTTTAGAACCTGCACGTATACAACTACAAGAAGCTGTCTATGCACTAAATGATTACGTCAGCAAATTAGAATTAGATCCGCAGCGTTTGCGTGAAGTGGATGCACGTTTAGAAGCCTTGCATTCTGCTGCAAGAAAATTTCATGTCACGCCTGAAGAACTACCAGAAGAGTTTGTAAAACTCTCGGAGCATTTGCAGCAATTAGCTCATGCAACAGATATGGATGCGTTACGTGAGCAAGAAGAAAAGCTAAATCAAGAATACATGGCGTTAGCTAAGAAACTCACGACTGCGCGCACTAAAGCAGCAGCTGCATTAGGAAAAGCAGTCACGGCAGCGATGCAAGATTTATCTATGGCGGGTGGTTCATTTGCGATTGCACTCAATGCAGCAGAACCGTCTGCGCATGGTGTGGAGCAAATTGAATTTTTAGTTGCGGGTCATGCAGGTACTACACCACGACCGTTAGCAAAAGTCGCATCGGGTGGTGAGTTGGCGCGAATTGCATTAGCTATTTCTGTGATTGCATCGAGTTCAACTGCTACACCTACTTTGATTTTTGATGAAGTCGATAGCGGTATAGGTGGTGCTGTAGCAGAAGTGGTAGGACGTCTACTCAAGCGCTTGGGACATGATAGACAAGTGTTATGTGTCACTCATTTGCCGCAAGTAGCCAGTCAAGCTGCACAGCATTTCCAAGTTAGTAAAGCGACACAAGAAAACGGTAAAACAATTTCACGCATTGCACCTCTCGATGCCAACTTACGCGTAGAAGAAATCGCGCGCATGTTAGGTGGTGTAGAAATCACTGCAACAACGAGACAGCATGCACGTGAATTGCTTTCTTTATGACAGATTTAATTATTTAAAAGTATCTCCGAAAAGGGCACACCATTCATGAGCTTTAATCAGGAACCGCCCTATAAGCACGGGTCGTTAACTAAAACTGCAGTGTTGTTCGTTAATCTGGGAACACCAGAAGCGCCAACGCCGGCTGCTGTCCGTGTATATCTCAAAGAATTTCTCTCTGATCCTCGTGTAGTAGAAATCCCGCGTTTGATTTGGTGGTTAATTTTGAATGGCATTATTTTGCCATTTCGTTCCAAACAATCGGCACATAAATACGCCACGATTTGGACGCCAGAGGGTTCGCCACTCAAAGTACATACTGTAAAACAAAGTCAATTATTGCAATCCAATTTAATTGCTCGTGGCGTGGATGTGCGCGTAGAAATGGCGATGCGTTATGGCCATCCTTCTGTGCCTTCAGTGTTAGATAAATTAAAAGCTGATGGCTTTGATCGTATTTTATTATTACCTGCTTATCCGCAATATTCCGCTACCACGACTGCTTCAATATTTGATGCAGTGTTTACACATTTTGCAAACATACGCAATGTGCCTGAACTACGATTGATTAAGCATTATCACGATCATGATGCGTATATCACTGCGTTGGCACAAACTTTACGTACCCATTGGGAGCAGCATGGCCGTGCAGACAAACTGGTGATGAGTTTTCATGGTGTGCCTAAGCGTACTTTGATGATGGGTGATCCCTATCATTGTGAATGCTATAAAACAGCGCGCTTGATTGCTGAAAAATGCGGTTTATCTAAAGAGGATTATCTCGTCACTTTTCAATCGCGCTTCGGTAAAGCAGAATGGTTACAACCTTATACCGCACCTACTTTAGAAAAACTCGCTGCTGAAGGTGTGAAACGGCTAGATGTAATGTGCCCTGGTTTTACCAGTGATTGTTTGGAAACACTGGAAGAAATCGCAATGGAAGCAAAAGAAGATTTTCTCGCAGCCGGTGGTACGGAATATCGTTACATCTCTTGTCTGAATGAATCAAACACATGGATAGATGCAATGGCTGATTTGGTTGTAAGCCATACACAAGGATGGCCCGTGAATTTATCCGATGCTGATCAACAAGCCAGATTGACTGATGCAGAAACTGGTCGTCGCCAAGCGCTCGCCTTAGGCGCAAATCAATAAGTAATTCCTTCCTTCCCCAGCATGGGTTGTAGCCGGCGCTACGTGCGTCGGCCTGATTTTTTTCAGAATTTAAGCGCACGGGCTTGAAATTGTTGTGTTTATCCCCATATTTCTTACTAACAAGATTTAAGTCACTGATATTGCTGGAGATTTTATGACCCAAGGCGAACCAGGCCAACATGATGCAGAGCCCATTCCTGGGCAGGACGCACCTGCTGTAAATCCTGAGAACAGTCCACCTCAGGAGGCTGCGCAGCTTACTGTGGAACAGAAATTAGCTGAGGCAGAAGCCAAAGTAGCGGAAATGCAAGATGCATTTTTGCGAGCGAAAGCCGAGGGTGAAAACACCAGACGGCGTGCTCAAGAAGATATTACGCGAGCGCACAAGTTCGCAATTGAAAGTTTTGCAGAAGCGATGGTGCCAGTCAAAGATAGTTTGGAGATGGCATTAAAGGTAGAAACCCCTTCCATAGAATCGCTGAAAGAAGGTGTGGAAATGACGCTCAAACAATTAGCTTCAGCATTTGAGAAAAATCGTTTGCTAGAGATAAATCCAGAGCCGGGTGAAAAATTGGATCCTATGAAGCATCAAGCAATTTCTATGGTGCCAGCTGAACAAGAGGCAAATACAGTCGTCACAGTTCTGCAAAAGGGATACATGATTGCCGATCGTTTATTGCGCCCTGCTTTAGTGATTGTGGCGCAATAAAGAGCAAGATGATTTAAATCTTTAGTGAAGTTAGGTGTCTATTGAATTCAACCTGACTTACCTCACATTTGTATTAATCGAATTAATTACATAGATTTTGAAGGGAACTATCATGGGAAAAATCATAGGCATAGATTTGGGAACAACCAATTCTTGCGTCTCCATCATGGAAGGTGGTCAACCTAAGGTGATTGAAAACTCCGAAGGTGCACGTACCACGCCATCTATCATCGCGTATCAAGAAGATGGTGAAATTTTAGTTGGCGCACCGGCTAAACGCCAAGCAGTGACGAATCCTAGAAATACTCTGTTTGCTGTCAAGCGTTTGATTGGCCGCAAATTCGCAGAAAAAGAAGTACAAAAAGATATCGCCTTGATGCCTTACGAGATTATCAAAGCAGATAACGATGATGCATGGATTGCTGTACGCGATAAAAAACTAGCGCCACCGCAAATCTCTGCAGAAGTTCTGCGCAAGATGAAAAAAACCGCAGAAGATTACTTGGGCGAAGAAGTCACAGAAGCCGTCATTACCGTACCTGCTTACTTCAATGATGCGCAACGTCAAGCAACCAAAGATGCGGGACGTATTGCTGGTCTCGATGTAAAACGTATCATCAATGAACCGACTGCAGCAGCGTTAGCTTTTGGTTTGGACAAGGCAGGTAAAGGCGATCGTAAGATTGCTGTTTATGATTTGGGCGGAGGTACCTTTGACGTTTCTATTATTGAAATTGCAGACGTTGACGGTGAGATGCAATTCGAAGTGTTATCCACTAATGGCGATACCTTTTTAGGTGGTGAAGACTTCGATCAACGTATGATTGATTTCGTAATTGAAGAATTCAAAAAAATTAATGGACTAGACTTAGCCAAAGATCCGATCGCATTGCAGCGTATTAAAGCTTCTGCAGAACGCGCAAAAATAGAATTATCTTCTTCGCAGCAAACTGAAATCAATGAGCCTTACATCGCCATGGCAAATGGCGCACCAGTTCATTTGAATTTAAAAATTACACGCGCCAAATTAGAGTCTTTGGTAGAAGAGCTGATTGCTAAAACCATAGAGCCTTGCCGTATCGCGATTACCGATGCTGGTGTCAAAGTTTCAGATATTGACGACATCATCTTGGTCGGTGGTATGACACGTATGCCTAAGGTACAGGAAAAAGTTAAGGAATTTTTTGGTAAAGATCCTCGTAAAGATGTTAACCCTGATGAAGCAGTGGCAGTCGGTGCAGCGATTCAGGGTTCGGTACTGTCGGGCGATCGTAAAGATTTATTATTGTTAGACGTCACACCACTATCACTGGGTATTGAAACCTTAGGCGGTGTGATGACGAAGATGATTAAGAAAAACACCACCATCCCAACTAAATTTAGTCAGGTGTTTTCTACTGCAGAAGATAATCAACCTGCAGTGACCATTAAAGTGTTCCAAGGTGAACGTGAAATGGCAGTAGGGAATAAAGGTTTGGGTGAGTTTAATTTAGAAGGCATACCACCTTCTTCTAGAGGATCACCACAAATTGAAGTGACCTTCGATATTGATGCCAATGGTATTTTGCATGTGGGTGCAAAAGACAAAGCCACTGGTAAAGAAAACAAAATCACCATTAAAGCTAACTCCGGTCTAACCGAAGAAGAGATACAAAAAATGGTGCGTGATGCAGAAGCCAATGCAGAAGAAGATAAGCGTTTGAAAGAAGTCGCTGAAGCGCATAATCAAGGTGATGCACTGGTTCACTCAACACGTAAAGCATTAACAGAGCATGGTGATAAGCTAGATGCTGCTGAAAAGACAGCCATTGAAGCTGCGATTAAAGAATTAGAAGAAGCATTAAAGAGTAACGATAAAGCCCTGATCGAAGCAAAATCTACAGCCTTATCAACTGCAGCGCAGAAGTTAGGAGAAAAGATGTATGCTGACATGCAGGCACAGCAAGCTGCTGGTGATGCAGCTGGCGCAGCAGCAGGTGCACAAGCAAGTAGTGGTGGATCGAATAAGCCGGCAGATGATGATGTAGTCGATGCCGACTTCAAGGAAGTTAAAGACAAATAATTTTTCGTCGCTCAATTATATTGAGATGACATCACCGGGCTAACGTGGCGCAATGGCCAACGGCCCGGTTTTTTGCATGTGTGGTTAGGACAATAAAAGATGGCAAAACGTGACTTTTACGAAGTGCTGGGCTTAGCGAAGAATGCTTCTGATGAAGAGATCAAGAAAGCCTACCGTAAGCTTGCAATGAAATATCATCCGGATCGTAATCCGGATAGCAAAGGTGCTGAAGATAAATTCAAAGAGGTGAAAGAAGCCTATGAGATGCTATCTGATCCACAAAAGCGTGATGCCTATGATCGCTTTGGTCATGCTGGTGTTGATCCGAATATGGGTGGAGGCGGAGCAGGCTTTGGTGGTGGTTCAGCAGGATTCGGTGATGCATTTGGCGATATCTTTGGCGACATCTTTGGCGGTGGTGGGGGTCGTGCACGCAGTGGCCCGCAAGTCTATCGCGGTGCAGACCTACGCTATAACTTAGATATCACTTTAGAGCAGGCAGCCAATGGTTTCGACACCACGATTCGTGTGCCCTCTTGGAATGAATGTGAAACCTGTCATGGATCGGGTGCGAAAGTAGGTACCAATCCCACCACTTGTACTACTTGTGCTGGACATGGCCAAGTCAGAATGCAACAAGGATTTTTTAGTATTCAACAAACCTGTCCTAAATGTCATGGAACGGGCAAGGTCATCTTAGATCCTTGTAGTCCTTGTGCTGGTGCGGGTCGTATCAAGAAAAATAAAACCTTAGAAGTCAAAATCCCTGCTGGTATTGATGACGGTATGCGCATACGCTCAACCGGTAATGGTGAGCCAGGTATGAATGGTGGCCCTACAGGTGATTTATATGTAGAAATTCATATCAAACAGCATGCAGTATTTCAACGTGATGGTGATGACTTACATTGCGAAATGCCTATCTCGTTTGCTAAAGCTGCATTGGGTGGTGACATAGAAGTTCCTACGCTGTCAGGTAAAGTCTCTTTTGGCGTGCCAGAGGGAACGCAGAGTGGAAAAACATTTAGATTACGTGGCAAAGGAATCAAGGGTGTACGTTCCGGATTTGCTGGTGATTTATTTTGCCATGTCGTTGTTGAGACGCCTATTAAACTCACCGATAAACAAAAAGAACTCATGCAAGAGTTTGATAAATTAACATTAGCTGGTGGAGCAAAACATAGTCCTCAGAGCAAAACATGGATGGACAAAGTAAAAGAATTTTTTGAATAACTCTTTTAATAAGTAAAAAATAAAAATGCCGACTACATAGTCGGCATTTTTTTATGCGCGATCAAATAATAGCCTGTGCTTTATAGGCATAAGAGATTGTTATTTTTGCGTACTGATACGGTCGCGTAGCAGAGCAAGCTATATAAATCAGCAAGTCAATACACAGTCCACTGCTATATCAAATACAAAAGTCTTGCTATGAGCAAGATCGTGGGATTGTCTATCCCTAAATTTTATTTCCTATCATGAAGATGAGCGAAAAAAAAGAAACTACCCTGAGTCAGTTATTTAAAAAACTGAAATTATCAAATCGATCGACTGAACTAGAACAATCTCTGGTTCGCATACTGATTGCAACTGGCCTTATCATTTATTTGGTATACAAAAATCAAGTAATTGATGAATCGCAATTAAATCTCTCTAATCATTTTCAATGGATAGCGACAGTATTTATGTTGGCTGCTATTACGATTAGTTTATGCATCATTAAATGGCCAGAAAACTCAATCTTTCGACATGTAGTTGCGATTTTTTTAGATATGGGTGCATTGACCTATATTCTGATAGAGGCAGAAGAGCATGCATCGCCATTTTATGCCATTTATCTTTGGTTAATTATTGGATATGGATTTAGATTTGGTAAAAAATATTTATTCATCGCACTTTGCTTAGCTTTAATTGGTTTTGGTTTTGTTATTTATAGCATTCCATTTTGGAAAAATAATATATACCTATCATTGGGATTATGGCTGGGTATGCTGATGAACTCGCTCTATTTAAACACCTTACTAGGTCGTTTATATAAAGCCCTAGATCAAGCAGAGATAGCGAATAGAGCGAAGCGTCATTTTATATCCTCAATTAGTCACGAGTTACGGACACCTCTGAATGCCATCATAGGCATGGTTGATTTAATGGAATCATCGCCATTGAATAAAGAACAAAAAGAAATGTTGGATTGTATGAGTACAACTTCGCAAGTCATGCTGTCTCAGATTGAAGATGTGCTTGATTTTGCAAAAATAGAAGCTGGAAAAATGACGATTGAGAAAAGTGAATTCGACTTATATCAATTAGTTTTTTCAATTATTGACATTTTTCGCTATCAAATTAATCCTAATAAAGTAAGTCTTAATCCTGTGATTGCTTGTGATGTACCTCAATTTCTAATTGGTGATGAGCGACACATACGTCAAATCATGGTTAATCTCATAGGTAATGCTGTGAAGTTTACTGAGCGAGGTCAAGTC
>JBEDCU010000002.1:0-3179 GCA_041176585.1 Pseudomonadota bacterium | reverse complement strand
GTATTATCCGTAGCTACGAATAGCGTAGCGTATTCGTACGGATTTTATTTTTTGATATATGTTATGCGGACGATTACGCTACGTTAATCGTCCCTACAAATTCTTCCATACTCATACTCCGTAGGTACGAATAGCGTAGCGTATTCGTACGATCAATTAAAACATGGTTGCGGACGATTACGCTGCGCTAATCGTCCCTACATTAAGCAAACGACGAAAAAAAACCGCGGACATAGCCGCGGTTTTTTATTGCTACTGCAATTACTTGGTACGACTCTTATATTCACCGGTACGGGTATCGATTTCAATCTTATCGCCCTGACCTACAAACAAAGGAACAGCCACTTCAAAGCCTGTGGCAATCTTCGCAGGTTTCATGACCTTGCCTGAGGTATCACCTTTGACTGCAGGTTCGGTGTACACCACTTCACGCACTACGGTGGTAGGCAATTCAACTGAAATCGCTTTTTCGCTATAAAACACTAATTCGCAAGCCATGCCATCTTGTAAATAATTGACGGCATCACCTAAATTTTCTGCTTCGACTTCATGCTGGTTGTAATCAGCATCCATAAACACATACAAAGGATCAGCAAAATAAGAATAAGTTGCTTCTTTACGATCCAACATGATGACGTCGAACTTATCATCTGAACGATAAACTGTCTCTTGACCTGCTTCGGTTAAGAGATTTTTCATTTTCATTTTAACGACGGAAGCATTACGGCCAGATTTTGTGTATTCCGTTTTCAGGATAACCATAGGCTCGCCTGAGACCATCACTACATTACCAACGCGGATTTCTTGTGCGGTTTTCATAAGGGATTCAACTCGAAAAAATAACAATCTTGAATGCGCGACGGGAGTCGCTATGCTTCTAACAAAAATTTATCAGAGGCGCTAAATTTGAGACCCCGCATTTTACCCGATTTTGCCTGCCAGACCGCCATTGCTAGACTTCAGGCTGCTATTAAGGCCTAGCCTGCAAAGAAATGGTTTGCTTACGTTCTGCTACAAAGCGCACTAAACCTTGCGCTAATTCAGTCTGGGATGAGAGATGGCCACACCACTGCAGCGCATGCAATTGCAAATGTGGCAGCTGTGCTTGCAAAGACAACCAATCCAACTCAGCCTTCAGTTCCGCATTCCAAGCTCTTGCGAACTGCTGCATGACTTGAGCAGCATGTGCATCACAATCGCGTAGATAACAATCTAAAAAAGACTGCACTTTATCCAAATGCACAGCCTCTGCTTGAGGATAAGCTTGCCAAATCAAAGGCTTTGCTGCCCACTGCGCTCGTACAAATGAGTCTTCTCCACGCACAAAATTCACATCACATAAAGCTAACAAACCATCAAAATCATCAGGCTCAAGAAATGGAGTGATGTGACAAGTTAGAACACCACGCTGCAACTGCATACCTACTTTTGGCGTTGTAGAAAAATAAGCTGTTAACTGATCCACCGCCACGCCTTCAGGAATCAAGCAAGTCACTGCTGTTCCAGTCTGCAGTACATCAAGTAAAGCATGCACGGGTGCAGAGGGATAACAAAACAAAGAAACAAGTGTGGACTGAGGATCAAGCATGAAACCAAGACGCTTAGCAAAAGCTAGTCTATGATGTTCTTCGTTTTTCATGACACTACGATTGGAATCAACAGAGGACTCTTTTAATAAACCACCAGTGGCTTGGCTAAAACCTGGAAAATAAAAATACTTAGTCAGTGCATACTGAGGATGCGGTGAAGGTAATCCATGCGATTGCTCTACCCATTTTTCTGCAGACAGATATTCCAAATTAATCCATACAGGTGGCGTGTGCATGGCTGCCATTGCTGTAATCGTCGCATTCGGCAAGCGACAACTAAAGGCTTCAATCACCATATCCACTTCCACATTGGGCTTACTGTGTTCATCCCAGCGACACAGCGTGAAGCCATCGCATTCCTGCATTGCCAAAGTTGGGTTTAAGTGAGGACGCAATCGCTGCAATGCCTGCACATCATCCATCCACAGCGTGACTTGGAGTTTTTCTTGTTGCGCGAGTTGTCGTGCTAAACGCCAACACACACCGGCATCGCCGTAGTTATCGATGACCTGACAAAAAATTACTGCGGAGCGAAAAAAATTCATGCAGAACTTGCAGCAATCTCTCTGATAGCTTGTTCAAACATAGCAGCAGGTTGTCCACCTTGTAGCAAATGCTGATCATTAAAAATCACTGAAGGCACGGATGAAATCCCCTGCTGTGTATAAAATTTTTCTTGTGCTCTAACTTCTGCATGATAAGAATCATCTTGCAAAATCTCTGCAGCACGTTTTTCATCTAAACCAGCACGCGTTACGGCTAATAACAAGTCGGCATGATGCGATGGATTTTGACCTAAGGTGAAATAGGTTTCTAATAAAGCCCACTTCAGTTTGTGCTGTGCTTCTGCGCCAACTTCTACTTCTGCCCAATGTAATAAACGATGCGCATCAAAGGTGTTGTAGATGCGAGTACGACCATTCATATAAAAAGTAAAACCAGCTTCTGCTCCGCGTTGACGTATATGCGCTTGATTTTGCGCGACCTGTTCTGCCGTCATGCGATATTTTTTACTTAAATGTTCCACCACATCTTCACCTTCAAGTGGCATAGCAGGGTTCAATTCAAAGGGTTGAAAATGCAATTCAACTTGAATCTCATCTTTGACTTTGTCTATCGCCTCTCGTAATGACGCAAGACCGACTGCACACCATGGACAGGCAATATCTGACACAAAATCAATTTTTATGGTTTGCATAGTAAAAAATAAAAAAACATAGAAAAAATGAAAGTAATTTGCAGCATGCTAGCACGAGCACAATACCTAGCCTGACACTGTAAATCCCTCACGAATTAAGACTTATAGAAAAAATCTGCTCATAAACCATTTTCAATTTTATAAATAAGTACAGAATATCGTACCTATATGCCCTTCTGGGCAGTTGCCGTTACAGCAGCCTCCTGCTAGTCTTTGCGGTTAAGGAAATGCAGACCACAATGATTTTCACATATGAAATCTATCTCGCACCGTAAAGCACTACAAAGTTTCGATTCTATTTTTGGCGTTGCGACAACAATAGAGGGTAATCTGCATGTCAATGAAAGCCTGCGCATAGATGGCAAATTAAAAGGCAATATTAAGCAGGAACC
>JBEDCU010000001.1:0-17488 GCA_041176585.1 Pseudomonadota bacterium | reverse complement strand
GTAAGTGAGCAAGAGATGATTGCGCATTGCAAATTGCATCTTGCTGGTTTTAAAGTACCTAAGCGCGTGGTGTTTAAAGAATTACCTAAAACATCAACCGGCAAGATACAAAAATTTGCCTTGCGTGAGGAAGCGGGATCGATTGCTGCAATTAATTTGAGTTAATGCATCTACAGTAATGAATGAATGAATTTGTAGGGACGATTAGCGTAGCGTAATCGTCCGCAAGACTTTATTGAAATAGAATGACATATGTCGCATTCATTACACTATTCGGTTCAATCACGATGCTATCCGACGCAATATGTTTCGCTGCTATGTTTATCAATTGATCGTACGATTACGCTGCGCTAACCGTACCTATAAATCGCAATAAATAAATACAATCGCCCATAAATTTAATGATTACTTCTTTTCTTTCACAAAAGATTTAATTCGTGACCATGCTTCAAATGCCTGAGGGGTGAGTTTGGTCCAGCGATCTATTTCTGTTTTTTGTATTGCTGTTGGTGGTGAACTGATGTTGTTCATCGCAGAGAGTAAATCTTTTTCACTTGGACGCTCAGGCAGTTTAGAAAAAAACTCAGCTCGCCATGTGTCGCAAAGTGCCGCTTCGCGAATCATGGCGGGTTTGTTTGCTGGCCAGCCTTTACTCAGTTCTGTAATTAATTCATCACGTTTAGTGCGTAATTCTGCAGTGTTAATTTTAGTTTTAGTGCTGCGACTTTTTTGTGTAGCATGAATCTGTGCAAATAAACCTGCTAATTCACCCATGATTTCTCCTAGCTGTGGTGAAGGATCAGTTAGGGTGGAATGAATTTGATTCAATGCAGAGCAGCGTAGCGATTGTATTTCTATCGATGCATTATTAGATTGCGCTTGTGCAGTAGTCATAATGCCCAATGCAAGGCTACTAAAACAAATTAAAGCGTTTAACGTGATGGTCGTCTTTTTCATAGTAATCAATTTATTTATTAACGAGTTTTGCAGGCACACTAATTGTGAGTATGGCGCCAAGTATTAAGCTAGTTGCTAGTAACATCATGCCAGAGCTTGTTGTGCCACTTGCTTGTTTAAGCCAGCCAACTGCATAAGGACTCGCAAAGCCCGCTAAATTACCAAGAGAGTTAATCATAGCAATGCCAGCAGCAGCGCCTGTGCCTGCTAAGAAGGCAGTAGGCAAACTCCAAAATAAAGGTAGGGTAGTGATAATGCATGCAGTTGCTAAGGTTAGTGCCGACATAGCGAGCAAGGTATTGTCTGCCCAATGCGCAGATAACAATAAACCTATTGCACCAACTACAGCAGGAATAGCCACATGCCAGCGGCGTTCACGTAAGCGATCCGCATTTTTAGCAATCAGTAGCATAGCGATAGTCGCTGCGCCATAAGGAATGGCAGACAGCAAACCAATTTCTAATGGATCGGCAACACCCATAGCTTTAATAATGGTTGGTAGCCAAAAGCTCACGCCATATAAACCCATCACAAAGCTAAAATAAATAAAAGCCATTAACCAGACGCGGCCACTTGTTAAAACATGTAGCACAGAATGATCTTGTTTTTCTTCTGCATCTTCAGCAATATTTTTTTCTAAGAGTTGGCGTTCTTCTTCCGTTAGCCAAGTTGCAGCACTAATACGATCATCCATTTTTAAAATGACGATCAAACCTAATAAAATTGCAGGTACACCTTCTAATAAAAACATCCACTGCCAACCTGCTAAGGCAGAGATGCCATCAAAACTTTTCATGATGTAGCCAGACAAAGGACCACCTACTACACCGGCTAATGGAATGCCTGTCATGAACATTGCAGTCATCCGTCCACGACGCTGTGACGGATACCAATAGGTGAGGTAAAGAATAATGCCAGGGAAAAATCCTGCCTCTGCTACACCTAAAAGAAAACGCATGATGTAGAAAGCAGTTTCATTAGAAACCAACATCATGCCTGCGGAAAGAAATCCCCAGCTAATCATGATGCGACCTATCCAAAGTCGCGCACCAACTTTATGCAAAATAATGTTACTAGGCACTTCAAAAATAAAATAACCGATAAAGAAAATACCTGCACCTAAGCCATACACGACATCTGAGAAACCGAGTGCTTGCATCATTTGTAGTTTCGCAAATCCTACATTGACTCTATCTAAATAAGCGACGATATAGCACACTAAAAGTAGTGGCATGATGCGCCATGTAACTTTGCGATAGATACTCTCTTGATGTAATGCGAGTTGTTCCTGCACGGTCTTCTCCCTGATTATCGTTTTGTCTTAGGCCTGAAATAGCTTAGGCGAGGGTGATTGTAGCGTGTAGCGACAAAATGTCGATGAATCTTGCGCCTGAGTTTATGGTGCAAAGCGGCATGAGTGAAACAGGCTTATCGAAAAGCTATGCTGCGTTTTTATTTTGAAGCCTCTGTCAACGGATGTGTATTCAACTCGTTTCTTGCCAGTGCTTTATGGCTTCCGTCATAATGTCACCTCTTCGCCATTTTTCCTTATTTCTTCGAGACGGACTGTAATTCCATGAGAGTGTTTAATTTCAGCGCAGGCCCTGCTGTATTACCAGAATCCGTTTTACGGCGTGCCGCTGATGAGATGCAGGACTGGCACGGTAGTGGTATGTCGGTCATGGAGATGAGTCATCGCGGAAAAGAATTCATCAGTATTTTTGAAAAAACAGAAGCAGATTTTCGACAGCTGTTAAATATTTCATCTGACTACAGTGTGCTGTTTTTGCAGGGCGGTGCTTTAGCCATGAATGCACTGATCCCAATGAATTTATTAGGTGATAAAAAAACGGCTGATTATGTGAACACAGGTGAGTGGTCTAAAAAATCGATACAAGAAGCAAAAAAATACTGCACAGTGAATGTGGCCGCTTCATCTGAAGATCAAGGCTTTACTTATGTGCCCGCACAAGTAGACTGGAAGTTAAATAAAAATGCAGCATATGTGCATGTCTGTACCAATGAAACTATCGGTGGTGTGGAATATCAATGGGTGCCAGATACAGGCGATGTACCCTTAGTTGCTGATATGTCCTCACATATTCTGTCACGTGAAATGGATGTGTCACGCTATGGTGTGATTTATGGTGGTGCGCAAAAAAATATCGGTCCTGCTGGTTTAACGTTTTGCATCGTGCGTAAAGATTTATTAGGTCGAGCATTGGATATAACGCCTACGATCTTTAATTGGGCCGAACAAGCAGAACATGATTCCATGGTTAACACACCACCTACTTATAGTATTTATATTGCTGGTTTAGTGTTTGAATGGCTACTTGAGCAAGGTGGATTAGTTCAGATCGAGAAAATGAATATAGCTAAAGCAAATTTGCTTTATGAGTATTTCGATAGCACACAGTTTTATCATTCGCCTGTTCACAAAGCGGATCGTTCACGTATGAATGTGCCATTTTGGTTGCAGGATGAAGCTTTGAATGAAAAATTTTTATCAGGCGCGCAGCAACGTGGTTTGTTGCAATTAAAAGGCCATCGCTCAGTCGGTGGTATGCGTGCCTCTATCTATAACGCTATGCCGATTGAAGGTGTACGCACTTTAGTAGATTACCTTAAAGAATTTGAGCGTAGTCACGATTAATCTCATAGACGCACGTGTTCTTGACTAAGAGTTTGCTATTTTTCTGATGTAGTCTGGATCTTTCTCACTTCATTCATGGTCAAATAATTTATTGACATGGTGAGGCGAAAAGCTCATGGGGTGCACAACATTAGGAAAATTCGTTGCTGATTATGATATTCAGAGTTTTAATCAAAAACAAAAACTTGAATTACTACGCACCTTAGAGTCAGTGGGTTTGCGCTCTGTCGGTGAGTTAGGTGACATGGTGGATAGCGATCGCTGTAAATGGTTGTTTTGGAATTTACATGAAAATTTCGATGCGATTCGTTTAATGGAGCCGACGCTACAAGCGCGCATCACGAGTATGCAATTTACTATTCAAGATAATTTAACGCTACACGGAACTGATATTGTAGACAAGCGTTTAGATTTTTCTTGCACATGGCATTTGCAATTAACGTATCCAGGCTGTCAGGATGAGATAGATCATGCGATAGGGAATGGATGGATTAATTTAGCGATTGCACAAGCTTTGCCACCGTATCCTTTTTTAGGTCAAGGACAAAAAGCTTTTTTGGATGCAGATCATACTGTCTATCCATCTCAGTTATTTCTTGATGGTTGGATTAGTGAACAGGTCTGGCATGAGTTACGTTCGCATTTTGGTACTGCCAATCCTACTTGTCGTACCGATGTGGTATTACAAGACAATGGCTTATTTCCCGTCAAATCACTCTTTGATTTTGTGCGTGGGCCACCAGGTGCAATTGGTGTGATGAATATGGAGTTTCGTGCATTTTCACATCCAACTGAGCGACGTTTACATAGACGCTCTGAGCCACGTCAGCGTTCTTGAAAGCTTGCATGATGATCAATGGCCTACATCGCGCTCCCGAACCTGCTCCAGCGGATGTACCTTTCGATAAAAATTTTCCTGTTCCACTGCCACTAGAAGACCAAGAACAAGAAGAGATACCAGATCACAAGCCTGAGTAAAATTAAGCTACGAATTTAAGCTACGAATTTAAGCTATGAACTTAATCTATTAAGTGAGCTTCTTTTTCGAGTAGATGTTGTATGTGTTTTAGATACCAGAGTAAAGCCATGCCGACTAAGGCAAGACTAAAGCTATTCCCCATCCAAAATCCAGCTGCACCTCGCAGATAGGTCGGTGTAAAACCGAAGATATTAAATCCGAGTAGATAGCCACCGAATAAACCTACCCCCCACATTGCAAAGGCATACATGATGGTGGGAATGAGTGCGACTTTATAGGCGCGTAATACAAAGGCAGCACCTACTTGTATGGCATCAAATATTTGATAAAAACTAATAAAGAAAAATAAAGGCATTGCTGCTGCTGCGACAATTGCATCTGGTGTGTAAAGCGCGATAATTTCTTCACGTAATACCCAAACGATAATTCCCGTTGCAACAGATAACATTACACCGAGTCGTATACCTGCATTGCCGGTGTGACGTGCTTGCACTAATCTTCCTGTACCAATTTCTTGTGCCACTAACGTGCCGGTTGCATGTGCAATCGATAAAGGCAACATGTAAAGTACCGTTCCTAAATTGCCTGTGACTTGATGCCCTGCGAGCGTGTCACTTCCCATACGTGAGATGAACAAAGCCATGAAGGTAAAGGCTGTGACTTCGATGAGATAAGACAAGCCCATAGGCACACCAAGCTTTAATAAAGCCGCTTGTGCTTGCCAAACTGGTTTGCCCCATCCCTTTCCAAAAATCTCAAATGTTTGATAGTGTGAACCACGACGTATGATGAACCATCCTGTGATGAGTGTTGCCCATGCTGTGACTGCAGTGGCAATCGCGCAACCAGGTGTGCCAAATGCAGGTAATCCCAATCCACCAAAGATAAATAAATAGTTAAGTGGAATTTTTAATAAGAGCGCACAGACTTGTATCGTCATCACCATGCGTGGTCGTGATGTGGCTGTGTTGAGTGAAGTAAAAACACGAAAGCCTAATGTTGCAGGCAATGCTAGTGCGAGAATTTGCAGATACTCTACAACTTTATCGTTGAGTGCAGCAGTAGGCTGCGCTATAGCAAGTAAGGGACCGGGTATACAAAGCAGAATAGCGCCGAGTAGTGAAAGAAAAATAGCTAGCCATGCGCCTTGTCTGACTTCAAATCCTATCTCTGTAAATTTACGTGCACCAAATAACTGACCAATGGCGGGTGAGAGCGCTTGTAGTACGCCAGAGAGTCCAACAAAAATACTGATGTATACCGATGAACCTAAACCTAAGGCAGCAAGATCCATAGCGGAGTAACGGGCTGTCATGATAGTGTCGATGACACCGTTGGTGATGGTCGCTAACTGACCTATCAGTATGGGCCATGTCAGATTAGCGATGCGCATAGTCCAGCTATGTTGCATAGCTGGCGTGCTATTCACACTCATGGGGATTTGCGTACAAACAGACGGAAGGATTCATCGCGATCGGAAGCACGTCGTCCTTGCCACAGTAATTTATAGTCTTCGCTTATTTTTTTGATCGCTTTACTATGCTTAAGACGTACATCATTATCTTGGACTAATAAATAATCACAATGCTTTTGATTTTTTTTCGCAAATTTTACTTCACCAAGATATGCAAAAGAAGCGCGTTGAGCAGGACCTATGCCATCAGCTGTAACGCAATCATAGTTCACAGGTAAGGTGGATTGAATTTGTTCTGCTACCGTTGCATAGCTTTTGCCATAGTTCAGCCATGGCAGCCACAATGTCATCAGCAATAACCAACACAACACTACACCACCAGTTGATAACACAACCGCACGCCACAACACCGGAGGTTTGCGTGCGAGTCGCCATTGCAGTAATAGAATCCATCCTATGGTGGCTGCAAGTGCAACTGCAAATGCTAAGAAATTAAATTCAGGTTTAAAACCTGGTGCTAGTCGGAAGGCATTTTTTGCTAGTTGTGCAGGCCATCCAGTTTGTTTGGCAATCCATCCTAACCAAATGAAGCTAGCAATTGCAGTCAATGTCATGACAGAGAACCAGTCAATTGCATTGATGCCGCCGCGTTTAAATGTAGGTAAACCAAATGCTGCTAGCATCACTAAAGGCGGTAAGAGCGGAAGTAAATCTGCATTGCCTGCTAAATTAGAAAACACACAGGTGACAAGTACACCGAATAAAGTAATAGCAGGAAGTTGTATGTGGAGTACGTGCTGACGGCGCCATGCATACATAGCCCAGAATGCAATTGGCCATGCAGGCCAAGCAAACCAGATTAATGATTTAGTGAGCATTGCAAAAGTGTGTAGTCCAGTTTTTGCAATTTGTGTTTCATGCCATTGCAACCAATCAGCAATAAAGCCAGGTGCAGGTTGCTGCCATTCATGCAGCATGAGCCAGCATAGCGGTAGGACACCTGCAATCAACAGGCTAATTAAAAGTTTGCTGATTAATTGACGTTCACGCCAGATTGCTAAGACGATGAGAGAAGCATAAAGTGCAACGGGCACTATCCATCCCCGTGTTAGGACTAAACAACCTAATGAGAATCCTAAACCTACAGCAGAGCGCCACGTCTTGGCATCAAATAAACAGGTGCCAGCATATAAGCTTGCTGCAACTAATGAAACTTGTAATGCAGGTGCGGCAGTTTCATGACTACGTAAGAGCAAACCAAGACACGCTATGTAAATCAGTAATGCGCCATCCGCGAGTGTGCGGCCATAATCACGCGCTGCAGGTTGACCACCAAAAGCGAGTTTTAAGGGTTGCGCTTCATGACGACGACCAAGTACATACACTGTGCGCCAAATTGCGACTGCACCGATAGCAAAAAATAAGAGTGTGGAAAAACGAGCTGCTAAAGCATCGCCTGTTAGCCAACCGAATAGTTTGATAAGAATGGCGCCTAGCCAGAAAGCCAGTGGACCTTCTTGTGGCATGGCTAAGCCTGCGATATTTGGAGCAAGCCAATCAGCCAGTGAGCCATGCGCCATGGTCCACATAATTCCAAAACCTGCTGCATCATCAGTGCGCCAAGGATCACGTCTGAGTATGCCGGGCACCATATATAACAAGCAAAGCGAGATCAAACCCCAACGAGGCAAGATAGTAGTAGCAGCGGCGGCGAGACGGACTGGCTTCATGCAGTGTGATATTTAGGACTTGGTAGGGAAACTGAATAAATAAAGCAAAGATGTATTTTGCCGGAACAGAAATAAAAAAGGCAGCTTTCGCTGCCTTTTTGGCGGTGCTGAGGGATTAGCCTGCAGCTTTGGTCTTGGAACCCACGCCACCGAATTTCTGACGGAATTTCTCGACGCGACCTGCGGTGTCCACGATTTTGTGCTTGCCCGTGTAGAACGGGTGCGATTCAGAGGAGACCTCAATCTTCAGCAAAGGATAATCCTTGCCTTCAAAATTCATGGTTTCACGTGTTTGCACGGTAGAACGGGTCACGAATTTAAAGTCACACGATAAATCGTGCACTAAAACTTCGCGGTAATCTGGGTGTATGCCTTCTTTCATTTCATTCTCACTAAGTTTGAGTAGCCAATCACCACTTCGTCGGTCTTACTGCTTCCTGACCCGATTGATCATCACTTGCTCTGTTAAAAGAAACAGGATTATATAGGGAGATCCCGTTTTAAGCCATGTTTAGTCTGAGCTTAACCAGACAGGATATGGTGGTCACATCCCGACTATTTCGATAGTAATTTAGCAATGAAGCTAAATTACGAACCACCTCTACGCATCATTTCAAAGAACTCTGCATTGTTTTTAGTGGATTTCATTTTATCGAGTATGAATTCCATCGCTTCGATTTCATCCATGCCGTACAGCAGTTTGCGCAGTACCCAAACTTTTTGCAGGATATCGGGTTTGATCAGTAATTCTTCGCGACGAGTGCCAGATTTATTTAAGTTGATAGCTGGGTAAACACGTTTCTCGGCCAGACGACGCTCGAGATGTACTTCCATATTGCCGGTACCTTTGAATTCTTCGTAAATCACATCATCCATACGGCTACCAGTTTCAATTAACGCAGTCGCGATAATGGTGAGTGAACCGCCTTCTTCAATGTTACGAGCAGCACCAAAGAACCGTTTAGGACGTTGCAATGCATTTGCATCCACACCACCGGTTAACACTTTGCCTGATGCTGGAATGACAGTGTTGTAAGCGCGGGCTAAACGTGTAATCGAATCAAGCAAGATAACGACATCTTTTTTCATTTCGACTAAACGTTTTGCTTTTTCCAGCACCATCTCTGCGACTTGTACGTGACGTGTTGCAGGTTCATCAAACGTGGATGCGACAACTTCACCGCGTACGGAACGCTGCATCTCGGTCACTTCTTCCGGACGTTCATCAATCAGCAATACGATTAAAGTCGCTTCAGGATGATTCGATGTGATGGCATGCGCAATATGTTGCAGCATCACGGATTTACCTGACTTAGGTGAAGCGACTAATAAGCCACGCTGGCCCTTACCAATAGGAGCAATCAAATCAATGATACGACCGGTGATGTTTTCTTCACCACGCATATCACGCTCGAGTAAGAGCGGTTGATTCGGATGTAAAGGTGTGAGATTTTCAAACAGAATTTTGTGTTTCGATGCTTCAGGCGGTTCGCCATTCACCTTGTCTACTTTGACTAAGGCAAAGTAACGTTCTCCATCCTTCGGTGTTCTGACTTCACCCTCAATTGAATCGCCTGTGTGTAAATTGAAACGACGAATTTGTGAAGGCGAGATATAAATATCATCGGTCGAAGCCATATAACTGGCATCCGGCGAGCGCAAAAATCCAAAACCATCTGGTAGCACTTCCAATACACCATCACCAAAAATTTGTTCACCGCTTTTTGCGCGCCGTTTCAAAATGGCGAACATTAATTCTTGCTTACGCAGTCGCGCGGCATTATCAATTTCTAGGCCTATGGCCATTTCAAGTAGAGCGGATACGTGTAGTGCTTTAAGTTCAGATAAGTGCATAGTCAGATGCCGCTGAGGGCGTATTAGAGGTGGGGGAGGGAACGACGAAGAATAGAGTTAGAGAGAACAACGCGGCGGCGCAGGCGCGCCACCGCAATGATGTCATATCAAATATTACTGTCAATGAAGGCGGTGAGCTGGCCTTTTGCCAATGCACCCACTTTCTGTGCTGCCGGTACACCATTCTTGAATAAAATCAGAGTGGGTATACCGCGAATAGCAAACTTAGCTGGTATTGCCTGATTGGCATCAACATCGAGCTTTGCGATTTGGATTTTGCCTTCATATTCTTTAGCAACTTCTTCCAAAATAGGCGCGATCATTTTGCAAGGACCACACCATTCAGCCCAAAAATCGACCAAAACAGGTTTGTCAGATTTAAGAACGTCAGCTTCAAATGAACTATCAGATACGTGTTTAATGTTTTCGCTCATGATTTTCTCAGAGAGGGGAATAAGAGTTAGCCGCCCGCCTAGTGATTGCCATTTTTCCGGCTAGTTAGTGCTGTGATCCGGTTCATTGAAACGCACATCGAGTTTATTCGTGGGGTTTCGGTGTGAGAAAGTGCTGGATGTCACGCGGCGGGAGAATTCAATGAATCATAACCGATTTTTCCAGAAGGTGTGATTTCAAATTGCAGGCAGACTGCCGCAACGCAAATTAGCCGCACTCCCCCTTTTGAGATGATGTAGTGCATGCAATAGAAAATTCAGGATGTGCAGGGCTCGCATAAAATGGACACATGGACCATATAGTCAATTCGGAAAATCCTTATTCCACTCTCTTTATTCCACACGGCGCAGATTTCTGGCCCCACTTGGCACGTCATTTGATTGCTAGTGTTGGTGAGACTGAGCACACACATGCAGTGAAGGATTTATCTGACCACTGCGTAATGCTACCTAGTTTTGCGCATGCTGCGCAGTGCAGGGCTGCGCTAGCAACTATTTTAGGCAATACATTTATTCCTCCTCAACTTACTACGCTCTCTGCTTTTTTAAAAAAACAAATACCGGATGCGAATCAATTAATTCCTTCAGCTGATAGCGAGCGCTTGATGTTGCTGTATGCGAGTTTGAGAAAAGTCCCGTGGTTGAAAGAGTTGATGGTGGCGCATCGCAATACAGATTTACTACCACTAGCGAAAACTTTATTAGCAGTGGGTGATGAGTTAACGGAAGCCTTGTTACCTACTGCGCTCAGCATGCCGCAACACCTAGAGAAGCGATGGCAGATTGCATTACAAAGACTGTCACCTAAAGCAGTGAGCTTGTTATCAGATGAAGCAAAATTAGTATGGACAATATGGGAGACCCAGCGTGATGCAAGAGATCCTGCTGTCCACCGTTATGCCGCATTAAAAAAAGCTGCTGCATCAGCAAGCCAGCCTTGTTGGTTTATCTCAGCGCGAGCGCTAAATGCATTTGAAAAAGATTTTCTTACAAGCTATGCAGCACGTTGTCCTGTACAACTTGTATTACCCGATTGGTCAGAGGCGAGTGTGCCTAAGATTTTTTCAGCAAGCTGGCCTGAGTTACTGTCTGATAGCGTTCCTCAGCCATCAAGCAGCATGCAAGAAGCATCATTACCACCATCGCAAAATCATGCATTAGCACTATCGAAAGCACGAGATCTAGAAGAGGAAGCACAACGTGCTGCGCAAACAGTGGTGGCATGGATGCAAGAAGGTAAGAAACAGATTGCCATAATTCCGCAAGATCGTATGGTGGCGCGACGTGTACGTGCATTGCTAGAACGTGCGGACATTGCCGTTTCAGATGAAACCGGTTGGAAGTTATCTACTACACGCGCAGCTGCAGTATTAGCATCGTGGTTAGAGTTGGTTGCTTCGAATGCACAGACATTAGCTTTGCTTGATTTTTTAAAATCACCTTTTCTGTTTTCAGATCCTGAAACAGAAGCGCAGCAACGCATGAGTATAGAAAAAGCCTTAGTGAAAGAGGGCATCACAGGAGGTTGGAAAGAGATTAAGTCTGCGTTAATCGATTTGCCACTGGCGAGTGAATTGATGGAAGCGATGGCGCGTGAGGCAGCACGATTTTCAGGCAATAAAACAATTGCAGAGTGGGTGCAAATTACGCGTGGTGTGTTTGATGCATTAGGTTTGTTAACAGCATTTGCAGAAGATGTAGCTGGTCGTCAAATTCTTGAATTAATGGATGCTGTCGGGCGTGATTGTTCAGTATTAAAAGAAAAATTTAGCCTTACTGAATGGCGTGCTTTAATTAATCTAGAGTTAGAACAAACAATTTTTGTAGCACCTCGCAGTGATAAGCGTGTGATCATCGTGCCCTTACACGACACACTACTGCGTTACTTTGATGCCGTCATCATTCTCGGTGGTGATGCAGCACATCTACCAACGCCTTCAACAGAAACATTATTTTTTGCTGATGTAGTACGTAGCGAATTAGGACTAGCTTCGCGTGCGATGCGACATCAAGAACAGTGTCGATATCTTGCAGCACTCTTATTGCATTGTCCGCTGGTCGTATTATCTTGGCAGACACAACGTCATGGTGAGACGAATCCTGTTAGCACATGGATACAGCGCTTGCAATTGCAATTAGCAATAGAGAAGTTGGATCCTATAGCAATTCATGACGTTGTTGTACCGACTGTGCTGTTGCAGCAGCAATTACCAATGCCACCGCAACCACGCGTTACTGATTTACTCCCTACGGCTTTATCTGCTAGTGGTGTGAATGCCTTATACACCTGTCCTTATCAATTTTTTGCATCACGTTTATTAAAGTTATCTGCACTCGATGACATTAATGAGTTACCGCAAAAACGAGATTACGGCGATTGGGTACATGATATTTTGCTGCGCTTTGAACGCGCGTTGCAAGAGGCACCTGTTCCTATCGCGCAGCAAGCAGCATTATTAGAATCAGCAACGGAAGCAGTGTTTAGACCTTTGCTCGATAAAAATCCTGCTGCATTAGGATTTTATGTGCAGTGGAAAAAAATGATGCCTGAGTATTTGGAGTGGGCACAAAAACATGCGGCAAAGGATTGGTTGTTTGAGTTAGGTGAGCATGATGCTGAGCGTGAATTGACATGGGAAAATCAAGAACAAAAATTCAGTATTCGTTTGCATGGCCGTATCGATCGTATCGATACAAACAATCAGCAGCGCATGATTATTGACTATAAAACAATCGATCCTTCTCGTTTAAGAAAAGGCTTGAAGCAAATTGAAGATCATCAGTTAGCTTTCTATGGATTGATGATGGAAATAACAGATGTACCTGCACGCTATGTGGCATTCGATAAAACAAAAGTTGTAGAGATAGAAGCCAAACCCTATGCAGAATGGTGTACAGCCTTAAAAGAACAAATTCAAATGCATATTTTTGATATGGTGAATGACGTACCTTTGCCTGCAAATGGCGTTGGTAAAGCTTGTGATTGGTGTGAAATGCGCGGACTTTGTCGTAAAGGAGCATGGTGATGAACGCCAGCACAGAGACCACAAATAATGCGCAAGATTTTTTAGTGAATGGTGCGGCAGTTGATTCCGCTACCTTCACTGCGGTGGCTTGCGATCCACAGCATTCTGTTTTAATTGAAGCCTGTGCGGGGAGTGGTAAGACTTGGTTGTTGGTGTCACGCATGTTGCGCTTGTTATTAACAGGCACAAAGCCTGAAGAATTATTAGCTATTACTTTTACACGCAAAGCAGCACAAGAAATGCGAGAGCGTTTACTGGAATTGCTGCGTGAGCTAGCTTTAGCAGAAGAAGAGAGTGCATTGGATTTATTGCAGCAGCGGGGTTTGAGTGCGGTTGAAGCAAAGATGCAATTACCTGCTGCAAGGGGTTTATATCAGCGCGTTTTATCGAGTCCTTATGGTTTATCAGTTGATACTTTCCATAGTTGGTTTGCTCGATTATTACAAATCGCTCCTTTGAATGCCGGTGTACCGCATGGTTATGCTTTAGAAGAAAACGCTGAAGAATTAATTGACATGGCTTGGATTAAATTTACCCAAACCTTGAATCAAACAGAAATGCAGCCTTTGCGTGAAGCGTTGGTGTTGTTGTATGAATTAATTGGTGAGCACAACACGAAATTAACCATAAAAGCATTTATCAATAAGCGAGCGGAATGGTGGGCTGCAAACCTACAAAATAATCCTTTGCAGTCATTACAGGACTTATGTGGTGAAGATGGGCAGAGAGATGCAAGATTATTGTTGTGGAAGGATCAAGCTCTCTTAAGTCAAATTGCGGCGCTCGCAAAATTATTAGGGCAAGGCACGCCTGCGAATCAAAAAGTGGCAGCTTCGATTGAGCGTGCTTTGTCTGATGCAAATGGCTTAGCAAGTTTCGAGATAATCTGGGGTGCATTGATTAAAGCAGATGGTGCGCCTCGCAAAGCACCATTGAATGCAACATTATCGAGAGCAGTGCAAGCAAATGGTGGTGAAGCTGCCTATCTGCAATCATGGGACTCTATCTGTGAAGCGCTGATTCATTTACATCAACGTAGCTTCGAGCCCATGGTGCTGCAAATAAATGCGGCGATTTTCAAAGTTGGCGTCGCGTGTGTTGATCACTATCAGTCGATTAAAGCAGAGCGACGTGTACTAGATTTCTCTGATTTGGAATGGCATGCATGGCGTTTATTAAGTCAATCGGAACATGCGGCTTATTTACAAATGCGTTTAGATGCACGTTATCGACATATCTTGCTTGATGAATTTCAAGATACGAATCCATTGCAATGGCACATCATAAAAAGCTGGTTAACAGCCTATGCTGAAATAGATGATGCAGTACTGCCTACAGTTTTCATTGTGGGTGATCCTAAACAATCAATTTATCGATTTAGACGTGCAGAACCACGTGTCTTTCAAGCAGCGCGCGATTTACTTTGTGAGCAGGGTGCAGCAAATTGCCAAACCAATTTAACGCGCCGAAATACCGAAGCGGTAGTACAAGTGTTAAATCAAGTGATGCAACACAATCCACTTTATAAGCCGCAAGTCACAGAAATCAAAGTGCGCGGTGAAATTTTACGTTGCCCTTTAATAGCTGTGCCTAAGGAAGATGGTGAAGAAAATGAAGGCGATGAAAAAACTGAGTCAACTCCTGCACTTAGTTTTTCATTACGTAATCCTTTGCAATCTCCTTTAAATAACAATGAAGATATGCGCTATGAAGAAGAAGCTTATGCGGTAGCGCAAGTCTTACACAAGATTGGGCGTGATGATGCTATTCGTTCTTGGTCAGATGTGATGTTGTTAGTGCGTAGTCGCACTCATTTATCTGCTTATGAACGTGGTTTGCGTAAAGCAGGTATTCCCTTTGTGTCGAATCGTCGTGGTGGTTTATTAGAAGCCTTAGAAATTTCTGATCTGATGCAATTACTGCATTGGTTAACGCTACCAAGTGATAATTTAGCGCTAGCGCATATTTTAAAATCGCCTATATTTAGTGCCAGTGATGATGATCTTATTTTTCTCGCTAAACAAAATAGCGGAACTTGGTGGCACAATTTACAAGCGCTGCAAAATGATCAGCAATTATCTCCCGTATTGCTACGTGCTACTACCTTGTTATCGACATGGCTAGTGCATGCTGCGCGATTACCTGTGCATGATTTACTCGATCAAATTATGCATCAGGGAGAATTAGTTCAGCGTTATACGCAATCTGCACACGCTTTATTACGGTCTCAAGTCTTAGGGAATCTAGAAGCTTTTATTGCGCTCGCTTTAGAAATAGATGCAGGTCGCTATCCTAGTATCGCTCGTTTTTTAGAACGTTTACGGCGCTTAGAAAAAGGCGATGGTAGTCAGGCTCCGGATGAGGCAAATATTGACGTTGCATCGAATGCGGTACGTATCATGACTATTCATGCTGCGAAAGGTTTGGAAGCTGAGATCGTAGTTTTAATGGGTGCAAATCAAGCGGATCAAAATAAAGATCACACTGGTGTGTTGTGTGATTGGCCGCAAGAAGCAGCAGGTCCTATGCATTTCTCCGTATTTGGTAAAGCTGCTGAACGTGGATTAGCACGTGATCATTTATTTCAACAAGAGTTAGCATTCAGTCAGCAAGAAAAATTAAATTTACTTTATGTGGCGATAACACGCGCTAAGCGTTATTTCATAGTCAGTGGTGTAGCTGCTGACAAGGGCGCAGAGCCTGTTGTTGACGATAGTTGGTATCAAAAATTTATGCATGTGGATGCGGTTGATATAAGCGCTTGTCAAGAAACACAATTAAATACGCAGTTAAATACCACTTTAGATACAACGACAGCAGAATTTAGTGTGCCGGTATTTAATCCTCCTTCATTTGCGCTACCTGAATCCAGTTTCTTATCGGATGAAGAAACTGAAGTCACTCGAGAAGGGACTTTGCTACATTTGCTGCTGGAGTGTTTGACTACTCCCTCAGTCTGGCCAGTGCAAGTGCCCGAGGTACAGGTTATTACGCAATGGCTGTCTTGCACGCTTGAACTAGCGCAGATTATTCGCAAACAAGCAGTCACGATTTTGTCGCAGCCAGAGTGTGAACGATTTTTTAATCCGCAGTATTTTCAATTTGCACGTAATGAAATGGAGCTTGTGCATGAAGGCAAGTTAATGTGCCTCGATCGTATTGTGATGTTAGATGATGGATTGTGGATTTTGGATTACAAACGAAATTATCATCCTAGCCAACAAGAGGATTATCAATCGCAATTACAGCGTTATCGACATGCAGTTGTTCAACTCTATCCTACACAAGCCATCAATACGGCTTTAATCACAGTAGATGGGCATTTATGGCAGCTTCATTTAGGTGAAGTTTAGTAAGTCTAATTTGTGTAGCCTATTTCGTGATCTGGAAAATTTTGTCCAAGAATCGGTAAAAACTTAATAACATTCGGTCATGAATTTGAAAAAAATCCCTAGATTTACGAGATTTTTGATGAAGTTCTCGTTACAAGTCTCTGAATCTATTGACTGAAATTCCTCTAGCCGACTATAGTGAGAAGATGAATTCCGAATTTTCTTCTTTGGTCGAAAAAGTTAATCTGCTCGCTGAACAATCCCATTCATTGCGGCGTGAGAATGCCGCCTTGCGTGGTGAGCTTGCTGGTTTAACGGCGCGTATGAATGAAGCGCATGATCGTATCGCCACTTTAATCAGAACCATGCCTGTTTCTGACGCTAATCAGGAGACTGCATGAGCACCGCTATTGATGCAATCATTATGGGTCAATCCTATAAACTCGCTTGCAAAGAAGGCGAAGAGCTTGCCTTGAAACAGGCGGTTGCTTATTTAGATGAATGTATGTGCGCGATTCGCGATGCAGGCAAAATCAAAGGTAATGATCGTATTGCTGTCATGGCGGCATTGGGTATGGCAGCTGAATTTCTCTCTGCGCGTAGCCCACAAGGCCCCTTTGCGGATCTATCCGTGGCTGAGGTACGTGAAGGGATTACATCCATGCACGTCGTGTTAGATGCTGCTTTAGCTCCGCAAGAAAGATTGTTTTAATTTTCAAACTAACAGTGGCCTATTCGTGCTAGCACACTTTGTTAGATTTGATGCGACGTTGTGTTTTGTCGCAAACAGATTATTAAATCGTTTGACAGTCAGAATAGTTAGAGTAGACTTAAATCTCCTGCCGTGTTCGCGTTTGCCATATATTCCTTGAACCATTTACATGCATAGGCTGCGGGTTTTGTTTTTTAGGCGTGAACGTCGCTAGTCCGACGATCCCAATATTAGACTACGTGTGGCCGACTTGAACCGTAAGGTTCAGGATGCCGGCGCAGCGGCACAGGCGGGACTTAATTTTAGCGGTTGCATGATACGTTATCATGCAACCGCTTTTTATTTTTTTCATAATAAAATATTTTCTATGTCGTAC